>CAZYAC010000265.1:2762-7395 GCA_964645475.1 uncultured Saprospiraceae bacterium
CACATCAACCAATTTACCAATCTTTCCCCGTCGTCGTTTTCTTACCTTTCAATTTCCGCATTTTCTCTTGTACTTTCCGTTCTTCTTCGTCCATTACTTGGAGTAATTTTTTTGCTTCTTCTTTATTCATATCTCGCTCTTGCGGTTGAGCTTGCTCTTCTTTTTGTTCTTTTTGCTCTTCGCCCTGTTGATCTTGTTGCTGTTGTTGATCTTCCTGCTGTTGGTCTTGATCTTGTTGATTCTGCTGCTGCTGTTCTTGCTGTTCCTGATTTTTATCATTCTCTTCTTTATTCTGATCTTGTTGCTGCTGATCTTGTTGTTGCTGCTGTTGTTGTTGCTGTAAACGACGCATCGCCCGAGACAAGTTCTTTTTGGTATCCATATCTTTGGGAGCAATTCTCAAGGAATTTTTATAGGCTTCTACACTTTTATCAAATTCTTGTTTTTCAAAATAGGCATTTCCAAGATTATGAAAAGCATTAGCACGCATACCTGGATCAAGGGAAGAACTAGCCGCGGCCTCAAACTGAGGAATCGCCTCTTCGTATCGTCCTTGCTTATAGATTGCATTGCCTAGGTTGTATTTTGATTGGGCAGCATTTTCTTTTTCGAGTGCTCGACGATAGTTGATTTCGGCATCACTAAAATCTCCTTTTTCGTAGGCATTGTCTCCAAAACGCAACGACTTGTGCGCAGTTTGTGCGGAGATGAAATTACCCATTCCAAAAGTAAAAAAAGCAATTATGAAATATATTCTCATATCGATTCTATTTTATTTGCATTTCTAAGAAAATAAATCCTTCCCAGCCAGCAATTTATTTTTGCGATAGGAAATAAAAAATTCTATGATTAAAAACAAAAGCGCAAAACCAATGAATATTTGAAAGTAACTTTCGTATTCGCTAAATGATTTTTGCTCTTGTTCTTTTTTTTCTAATTGATCAATCCGGTTACGAACATGGGTAATAATTTCCTCATTGGACGTAATATGATAATAACTTCCATTACCGGCATTCGCTAGATTTCTGAGCATTTCTTCGTTCAGTTTACTATAAACCGTATTTCCACTATTATCTTTTTTAAAAGTGCTTCGTCCACCGGCATAAATGGGAATTGAGGCACCATCGGTGGTTCCTACCCCAACCGCAAAAATCTGTAATCCATTATTTTTTGCTTCTTCGGCTCGTTCCATCATACCTGGCTCATGATTTTCTCCATCCGTTATTAGAATGAGTGCTTTATGATGTTTATTGTCTTCTTCAAAAGAACGTTCTGCTAAGTCAATAGCGTCTTTGATGGCCGTTCCCTGGACAGGCACCAAATTAGGATTCGCACTTTTGACAAATAATTGTGCTGCCGCATAGTCCGAGGTCAATGGCATCTGGAGATAAGCATTTCCTGCAAAAATAATCAGTCCAATTCGTTCTCCTCTTAATCCATCAATCAATTGCAACGTAAATTGGCGGGCCCGTTCCAATCGATTGGGTCGCATATCCTGCGCGAGCATGCTATTAGAAACATCCAATGCAATAATAACATCTGCACTTTTTAGTTTTACTTTTTCTTTTTTCGAACCCCACTGCGGATTTGCCCATCCTACAATCAGGAATGCTATGGACAGCATCAACAAGACAAACTTCACCGTATGTTTATAGCGAGAAACTTCGGGCATCAATTGTTGTAATAAGTGATGGTTTCCAAATTTCTCCAAGGCGTTGCGACGCGCCGTCCACATCCAAAAAAAGATACCAATCAGGATTGGAATCAGGATGAAAGCGTACAAATAAACACTATGTTCAAATCTAAACATCTGCTAAGGTATAGTTCTAAAAATCGTGTATCTTAATAGTATCTCTAAAAATATAAAAATCAACGCGGCCAATGCGAAGTTGTGGAATATCTCTGTATAACGTCTGATCGTCGTCACTTCTATTTTCGTTTTTTCCATTTGATCAATCAGTCCGTAAATCTGTTCTAGTTTTTCTGCGGAATCTGCGCGAAAATAACGTCCACCCGTCATCTTAGCAATCTCCGTCAAAAGGGCTTCGTCAATCTGTACGGTAGCTAGTCCAAAAATATACTGCCCATTACTCCGACGACTCACTGGTGCCAAGGCACGTCCACGGGAACCTACTCCAATGGTATAAACTTTTACCCCAAATTCTCGTGCAATCTCAGCGGCAGTTCTCGGTTGTACGTATCCAGCATTATTGTCTCCATCCGTTAGCAGAATCACCACCTTACTTTTTGATTCGCTGTCTTTGAGTCGGTTGACAGCCGTGGCCAGTCCCATCCCGATAGCCGTTCCATCCTCCAATAATCCACATTTCAATTCTGATAGAAAACGTTTTACAACACCATGATCTGTAGTCAACGGACATTGGCTAAACGCCTCTCCGGCAAAGACCACCAGTCCAAGTCGATCAAAACTTCTTTTTTCTACAAATTCAGTAGCCACCGCTTTACTTACCTCTAGCCGATCAGGTTTGAAATCTTGAGCGAGCATACTACTCGACAAATCCATTACCATCATGATGTCAATTCCCTCAGCATTGATTTCTTCTTCTTTTAAAGTCCGTTGTGGTCGTGCCAAGGCAATGACCAATGCGATGAAAGCTAGGGCACGCAAAATTGGTAATAAGGCGCGGAGTTTGCCTTTCCAAGAATCCAACCCTTTAATCGAATCCAGCGTAGAAATCCTCAGATTAGCATACCGTTCGGGATGCCGTAAATAATACCAAACTCCAATCGCTGGTAAAAGCAAAAGCAGGGCAAAAAAGATCGGATGAACGAAAGAAATATTTCTAAAAATTAATAGCATAATTTTCTTTAAACCTCTGCAGGTGGTTGTTCAGGAATTAGTTTGGTCTTTTCTACAAAATCAATCGCATAACCCATCAGTTTTTCGTGCGTGGATTCGGCTGGTTCTGCTTTCGCAAATTTTACCAAATCCGCTAATTCTAACATTTCACGCAATTTCATTTTCCACTCATCACTCAATCGAATAGGTTTTAAATCTCCCAAGATTTCATAGGTGGTCGATTCCAAGGCAGATATTCCGTATCTATTTTCAAGATATTCTCGGACGATAAAAGTCAACTGAGATTGATATTCTTTGATCGCGCCATTCTGCCAAAATTGTTTTGCCTCTAGCGCTTTTAATTTTCTCTGAGCAATCACGTGGGCTGGTTCGATCACGACCACCTTTTCTTTTGGTGGAAGCTTTTTATTTTGTGCACGTCGGTAGAGGAAATAAATAAGTCCTCCTATGATTCCAATTAATAAGAATGCCAATAACAAAGGCGCAACATCTTCAAAAGTCATTGCTTCTCGATAGATGGGTTTGATCGGTGCGAGTGCCACCGTATCTACGGCGACTTCATCCGCTGCTTCGGGTACAACATCTGCAACATTGACGATGAGTTCGTTGGTTGACACCGTTCCAGTGGATCCATTATTTGGAAAACTAAAAGGGATGGGCGGAATAAAAAAACTACCACTTTCAAAAATAGTAAAAACGATATTTCGTCGAACGGTGGTGACGCCCGCAGTGGTCACTGTATCCCAATTTGCCTGAGTACTGATCACTTCAATTTTTTCTGCCTCCTCTAGAACGGTTAAATCAACATTACTGATACTTGTTCCGGCCGAATAGCTAGCTTCTAGTTTCAAATTCATCTGATCTCCAATCAACATTCGAGTGCTATCTAACGTAGCTGTTACCTGCACCTGAGCAACCAAGGAGGTCACCCCTGTTGAACAGCAAACTAGCATACAAATTAAAATTCTGATCATTTTCTTCATCACTACCGGGTCCGCTTTTTAAAAAATTTCAATAAGGCATTTACGTAGGACTCATCCGTGCGAATACTGACGTGATCCGTACCACTTTTTAAAAAAGTTGATTTTAAATAATTATAATTTTCAATGAAAAAATCTCGGTAACGGTCCCGTACGCGAGCCGATCCAGAATCCAGCCAGCGAATCGAATTTGTCTCCGGATCTAGGGCCCGAATTAAACCAATATTGGGCAGTTCTTCTTCCCGTGGATCATACATATGTACTCCAACAATATCGTGACGACGTGCTGCAATCCGTAGCGAATCTTCATAACCTTTGGTAATAAAATCCGACAGAATAAAAGCAATACTGCGTTTTTTAATCAGGTTATTCAAAAATTGTAACGCGACACTGATATCGGTTCCAGTGCCTTTAGGTTCAAAATTCAATAATTCACGAATGATTCGTAAAATATGTTGCTTTCCTTTTTTGGGTGGAATATATTTTTCGACTTGATCAGTAAAAAACAGAACACCAACTTTATCATTGTTTTGGATCGCCGAGAAAGCTAGTACCGCACAAATTTCTGTTAGAATTTCGTTTTTCATTTGGCTTACCGTACCGAAAAAAGCAGAAGGACTTACATCGATGAGAAGCATCACCGTGAGTTCTCTTTCTTCTTCAAACACTTTGATATGCGCATCACCAGAACGGGCGGTCACATTCCAATCGATATTACGCACATCATCACCGTACTGATATTCCCGTACCTCACTAAAAGACATTCCACGACCTTTAAAAGCACTATGGTACTCTCCCGAAAAGATATGCTTACTCAAGCCGCGCGTCTTGA
>CAZYAC010000266.1:0-7387 GCA_964645475.1 uncultured Saprospiraceae bacterium
TTAAACCGGAGAACCTATAAATTTGCTTCGATACTGGTAATAATCTGATGTTTGGTTTTTACGCCAGATTCCCGCCAAATCACTTCTCCGTCTTTAAACAATGCTAGCGTTGGTACACCCCGTACTTGATAGCGCTGCGCAAGTGCTTGGTTTTTATCAATATCAATTTTGATCACTCGAACTTTACCCGCTACTTCTTTTGCTACTTCTTTGATGACAGGTGCGAGCATTTTACAAGGGCCACACCACTCTGCATGGAAGTCGATGAGTACTGGTTTTTCTCCGTTGATGAGTTTATTGAAATTTCCTTTCATGGTGAATATTTATTTGCCTATGTTTATAGAAGATGTATTAATCTAAGCAGCATTAAAACAGATTTCAATTAGAAGTTGTTCAAAATTAGAATCCAGCCATATAAAAATGATTCCTTAATTAGGAATCGATCTCCTAGGAGCAATTACTCCGATTTGACACCTCTAAAGTTTTGAGTCATTCGAAATAAAAAAAAGAAAATAATTATTCCAAATAGCATCCCACTAATACGGATCTCGCTCCATTTTATCCGCTGTTTCTAGATAGAGGATTCTTGCATTTCTAAGGGCTTGATTTTTATTTTGACTTTTGCAAGGTTGCTGTAAAAATAATTCATAATAGAGGAAGTAGAACAATCATTGACGGGAAGTATTGGCGATCGGTATTCAGAAGTGAGAAGAAGATAGAATGAAAGAAGTCAGGATTTTTTTTCACTACTCAATCTCCGCCTCCTCCAGTTCAATAATCGCCCGCTCTACAGATTCTCTGGAAGGCTTTTTTCCTGTCCAAAACCATTTAACATAGACCTTAACCGTATTCTTAACTGCTAATAAAAGTGGCAATAAAAACAAGGTCATAAAAGTGGCATAAGCAATTCCGTAAGCGACCGAAATGGCCATGGGTATCAAAAATTGAGCAGAAAAACTTTTTTCAAATATCAAGGGCGCTAATCCCGCCACCGTCGTAATCGACGTTAAAAAAATCGCTCTAAATCGAGACCGACCTGCCGCTACCATCGCTTTATGATAAGTCAATCCATCTTTGAGCAGCAGGTTGAATTTCTCGATCAAGACCAATCCATCATTGACCAATATTCCAATAAGTGCAACGATTCCCAAACCTGATAAAATATTAATGCTTTGCCCATGAATCCAGTGTCCCCAAGCTACGCCCACAAAACAAAAAGGGATCAGAATGAAGAGCAACAGTGGCTGTCCATAAGATCGGAAAACAAAAGCAATTACGGCATACATAAGAATCAGAACAATGGGTAACACGCGACCCATCGCTGCACCAATTCTTGCAAAGCCACGGTTTTGTCCTTCGTATAGTGGCGTCACGGTCGGATATTTAGCCATAATTTCTGGCATGACGGATGCTTTTATATTGGCTAATATTTCTGGAGCTGAATCCTTCGCATCCGCCAAGTCGGCCTCCACTCGAATTTCACGACGACCGTCCAGGTGATTGATCACGACATCTCCTCGTTCTATTTCGTAGTTAGCAATTTCGGCTAACGGCACACGATTTCCCGAGGGGGTTACAATCCGCATTCGATCGAGATCTGTAATACTACTTCGGTTAGAACGATCGTACCGAACCCAAACTCGAATCTCATCTCGTCCCCGTTGGAAACGCTGTACGGCAGCACCAAAAAATCCAGAGCGTACCTGCGACATAACTCCATTGAGAGTCAACCCCAGTAGGTAGGCATTTTCTTTCAGTTTAATTTTTATTTCTTTAATACCCGCAGGATCATTGTCAGTTACATCTGCTAATCGAGCATTCGATCGAAAGGCGGCTTTCAAGTCTTCTTTCGCTTGTTTTAGTTCTCTGATATTATTCCCAATCAGCGAAACAGAAACAGGCTTTCCTCCGAAAGCATTTCCTGAACCAAATACCAAACTTTCCGCTTCGTAAATAGGGCCCACTTTGTCCCGAATCAAATTGGAAACTTCCGAAGAAGGGATGTCTCGATTTTCACCAGGTAATAGGTTCAGAATCAGCGAAGCATTAGAAGAACCAGGTCCTAAACGACGTACCGAGTTTTCAATAATTTGTAAGCTATCTGGTTGATCTCCACTCAGCTCTTTATTAGCTTCCCAAGCGTAATTTTCGATCACCGTAATCAGAGAATCTGTAATGGTCTCACTGGTTCCCTGTGGCAGTTTTAAACTAATGGCTATTCGGTCCGAGGCGATATTGGGAAAAAAAGTAAACCGGATAATGCCTCCTTGCATAGCTCCTATCGTTAATAATAACAAGGCAATAGGTACTGAAAAACCAAATATTTGAAAATTTAAAACAAAGCGTAAAGTTGGAACGTAAATATTATCTCTCAACCAACTGATCGCTTTATCTGCCCAAATATTTAAAATAAATGGTTTAGAATTTCGATCTAACGCTCTAGAATGTGCAAGGTGAGCGGGGAGAATTAAAAAGGCTTCTATCAATGAAATTAATAGAATAATTCCTACCACCTTGGCAATCTGTCCAAAAAAGGCGCCGAGCCTTTCGGGTAAAAATATAAACGTAGAAAAAGCGATTACGGTCGTTAAAATAGCCGCAATGATCGGTGGCATTACTTGTAAGGTTCCGTCAATGGCCGCTTGCACTTTCGTTTTTCCATTCTCATATTGATCGTAAATATTTTCGGCAATAACAATTCCATCATCTACTAAAATACCAATGACTATGATCATCCCAAACAAGGAAATTACATTGATGGTCATAAAACTAGGAGCAAAAATAAATAATCCTAAAAATGAAAATGGCAGACCGACCGCTACCCAAAAAGCAATACTCGGTTTTAGAAAAATCGATAAAAATATTAGCACCAAAAAAATCCCAATAATACCATTTTCTAATAAAAGATTTTGTCGTTGATTCAAGGCAATCGAAGAATCAGAACTGATATTTAATTTGATAACATCATTCTCTTCATTAAAATCGGAAATATAATCTTTGACTTTTTCACTTGCATATAATAAGTCTTCATTATTCGTCGTATTAACGGTAATCTGCACCGCTGGATATCCATTAAAATGAATTCGATCCGGAACTTCTGACCATTTATCGCGCACTTCTGCTACATCACGTAAACGAACTACCTGCCCAGCATTGCTAGCTTTGACCACAATATAATCTAGTTCATCACCAAAGTAAGAACGGTTGTTCGCACGAATCAAATACTCCTCTGTCTCTGTTTTGATATTACCGCCAGTGGTGATTAAATTAGAATTTCGGACGGCTGCAGCTACTTCGGCAAAAGTTAGATTGAAAGCCAGCAGGTCATTTTCCCGAACGGCAATTTCAATTTCTTCATCAGGAAAACCGCTCAGTACTACTTGGGATATATTGGGAATGGCTCGAATATCATCCTCTACCCTACGCGCAGCATCTTTTAAGGTGCTCAGCGGTAATCCTTTACCACTAATGGTAAAACTAATAGCTTGATTGATGTTTTCCTGTTTTGAAATAACGGGTGGTTCCATATCCACCGGAAAAGAAGGAACTCGATCCACCGCATTTTTCACATTAGCCAGAATGATATCAATATCTGCCCCTTCTTCGATCTCTACGGTAATCGTTGCACTGTTCTCCTGTGAAGCAGAGGTGACTCGATCAAGATTAACCAACCCTCTGAGATTATCTTCTATTTTTAACACGACTCCTTCTTCGATCTCTGCAGGAGAAGCACCAGGATAAACGATATTGATGAAAATCAACTTGGAATCTTCCAGTGGAAAAAAAGAAGATTTGGTTTGCTGAACTCCTAGAAATCCAAATATGGCCACAGAAAATAGGATCACATTAACTGCAACCGGATACTTTATAAAAAAAGAAAGAAAGTTTTTCATGTGTGTTTTTTAATCCACGGAGTTTACTAATTGTAGGTATTAACGCTTCTCAAACCGTTTAACCGCCATTCCATCATAAGCTCCAGGAAGCATTTTCTCCAGGATTTCTGTTCCATCTGGCAAACCACGAACCACTGCTGTTTTTTCTGTAAAGTGGACAGGTTCAACTTCTCTTAGGATTAAGGTACCGCCTTCAAGGACAAAGAGTTTTTTATTTTCAACAATTAATTTTCGAGAAATTTCAATAGTATTTTCTTCTTGCTTGGCCGTCAATTTGGCTTCCAGATACATTCCTTCTCGGAGTCCATTTCCGTTGACTCGAATGAAGGCCTGAATGGTTTGCGTATTGGGATCTACTAGACTATTTAGTCGACTAACTTTCCCCTGCCAAGTCCGAGTACGTTCTATGTTATTGAGTGTAACGGTGTTTCCTACTTTGAGTAAATCCACGTAACTGGAGTTCACCGCTACTTCCAATTCGTAAATACTAGGGTTAATAAATTCTCCTAGTTTTTGGCCCGGACGAACCAGTACTCCTTTATCAAGACCAGCTTCTGTCAACACCCCATCAAAAGGAGCATAAATGGTGTATTTGCTCAACCGCTCTTCCACATTCTTGACATTAAACCAGGTAGAATTTATGTTACGGCCAGCGATAAAAAGTTTTTCTTTATCTGAGGTAATAGCTGGTAATGCGCGCAGAGGCTGCTCTACATCGAAAGAGGTTACATAGTCCTGCCATTTTTGGAAGGCATCCGGATAATCGAAACGGAGATCTGGTAAAACGGCTATGATTTGATTATACAGGGTACTTTTTTGAGCCCGCAATCCTGCACGGTATTCGTCACTATTAAGTTGTAATAAAACCTCTCCGTTCCGGTAATTGATTCCCGGTTTATAAGGATGAGCACTATATTCAAAAATACCCTGTACTTCTGAAAAAATTTCGATCCGATCACGGGCAGCTAAATTACCACTGGCAGTCACAGCGATCGGGGTACTACTATTTATTATTTTTTTAGTAAAGACGGACGGAATGGCTCGTACCTCTTTTTCAGGTTCTGGTTTTTTCTTACTGGCCATCTTTTCCATTCCTAAATAGCCTAGCGCAATGATTAAAATCCCAAGAAAGCTGATGATGATTTGTCGCATAGCGGGTGATTCGTTCGTTATTTATTTATTCATACCAAAATTACGATAATTTATTTTGGAGTATCAAAATTCCTAACCCAAAAAATACTAAAGATGGACTACGAACCTTAACCATTCGTAAACATGGTAAATTTACTGATCCTCATAGACCTATTAAGAACAAGTTATAGGATATAAGGTTGTCAATGGTCGTTTTTTTTTGTGTTGCTTAATTGGATTATAAAACATCTTTTTTCGGATACTGCGACCCCTCTGGGGTCGTGCTAACGGGCCGTATTCTACGGCTAACATACTATGACCACGCTGTGGTCAGATCTACAGAAAAAGAGGTAAGTTCAACAAATTATTGAAACAACCTTATAGCCACGAGTGAATGATCCCAGAGGGATCACAGTAGGTTAGCCTTGTCACCACAAGGCGTGTTATCGACCCCAGAGGGGTCGTAGTATTTGTTAAAAAGAATCTTTTGCAGTCCTTACCTCTAAAAGGAAGCATCAATCTAAAGAATCATAGGTATATTTGTTTATTCACATCATCTCTTTTTCATAAAAAACATGACGGATCTAACTGCTTTAAAACATCAAGTATTTAACCAGCTACAAAAGCTCGTTCAGGAAAAGATCTCTCAAGCCGAACAAGCCGTAGCCGCTGCCATTGAGGCACGCGATGGAGAAACCAAAAGTAGTGCAGGAGATAAATTTGAGACGGGTCGCGCCATGATGCAATTGGAACAACAACGCCATGAGGTGCAACTCAGCAAAGCTTTTCAACTTTCTGCTGACCTAGAGCGACTTGATATGGAAGCCTCCTACTCCATCGTGGCTCCAGGGGCCCTAGTACAAACTGAACGAGGCATCTATTTTATGAGCATTGGTATGGGAAAGGTAACCATAGATTCGCAAACCGTTTATTGTATATCCATTCAATCGCCAATTGGGCAAGCGCTATTGCATCAAAAGAAAGAAGGGATAATTTTATTTCAGAATAATTCGCTCACCATCATGGAAATTGTATAATTCGATTTTTCCCTATCCAAACAGTTCAACAATTCAACAGTTCAACGATTCAACATTTTAATAAAAAAAAAACACCCCGTCAATAATTCAACGAGGTGCTTTCAGCCTGTTTTACAAAGTAAAACAATATCCTAAAAATCGTAATAATCTAATCCGAGGTGCGTGATTAATTCTTCTCCTTGGATATGACGTAACGTATTTTGTAATTTCATTAATTGCTTAAAAATATCGTGCATCGGTGGCAATCCTTTTTTAGTCTGTGGAGACTTAAAGAAGAAAGACAACCATTCTTGGATACCACCCATTTCGGCACGTTGAGCAAGATCGAGTAATAATGCCAAATCAAGCGCTAAAGGTGCCGCTAAAATGGAATCTCGACAAAGGAAATCAATCTTAATTTGCATGTCGTAATCTAACCAACCACGCACGTCAATATTATCCCATCCTTCTTTATTATCACCACGAGGTGGGTAATAATTAATTCTAACTTTATGGTAAAGATCGCCATAAAGGCTTGGATTTTTTTCTGGCTCAAAAATTTGTTCGAGTACACTTAGTTTGGAAACTTCTTTGGTTTTGAAGTTGTCTGGATCGTCTAAAACTTCTCCGTCTCGGTTACCAAGAATATTTGTTGAGAACCAACCTTTGACACCTAGTGCACGTGACTTCAATCCCGGTGCTAGAATGGTTTTCATCAAAGTTTGTCCAGTTTTATAATCTTTACCACAGATCGGCACATTATTGTCTTTGGCCAATTTAGTTAACGCTGGAATATCAGCAGATAAATTTGGCGCACCATTAGCGTAAGGTATCCCCATTTTGATTGCTGCATAAGCGTAGATCATACTAGGTGCGATATCTTTATGGTTTTGTTCTAATCCTTTTTCGAATTTTGCCAGGGTGCTATGAACCGCTTTAGGTGCTAGATATATTTCCGTTGAACCACACCATATCATTACAAGGCGTTCTACTTTATTATCCTTTTTAAATTTCTTTATATCGCGCATTAAAGCTTTGGCCAAGTCCATTTTGGTTTTGGCTTTTTTGATATAAGTACCATTTAATTTTTTTACATAATTGGGATCAAAAACCGCCTTCATGGGCTTGATTTTTTTCAATGGTGTTTTGACTTGATCCAACAATTCCTTCTTCAGTACATCAGCATGGATAGCTGCATCGTACATGTTGTCTGGAAAAATATCCCAACCACCAAAAACGATATCTTTAAGTTTAGCCAAAGGCACAAAATCCTTAATTTTTGGCTGGCGATCTTCTGTTCTTTTTCCTAAACGAATCGTACTCATTTGGGTAAAAGAACCAATGGGT
>CAZYAC010000267.1:0-7338 GCA_964645475.1 uncultured Saprospiraceae bacterium
TTAGAGTTGTTTAACTAGTGAAAGAAATACAATTCATAACTTTCTAATAAAAAAACAATAAAATGGCGAAATCAAAATTAAAAATGACCGGCTTTGCGCGATTATTGGTTGCATTGATTTTTATTATACCGCTTGCTTATCTAGGAGCTACTTTTATCAAAGGAGGGGATGGTTTGACTGACCTAAAGCAAAAACTTGGTATCGAAGCTCCGGTAGCAACACCTGTAGAAGCAACGGAGGCAGTAGTACCCGCCGAACGTAGCAAAATACCACCGCCGATGGAAAAAGCTGGTCAGGATGAGGAGGCAATGAATAAAATGCGCGAGAAGCTTAACGGAATGTATGACGAAAATAGTGCACTCAAAGAGGAGGTCGAAAAATTGAGAAAACAGTTGAAAGAAGCTACTAAGGATCAATAAATAGATCTGCAAATTATATGATTGGCAGGTATGCGGATTATTAAGCTGTCTTCGGTAGGTTCTTATGCAGATGAGCGTTAGATTGTATAGAGTTTTCTTACTTTTGTCTTGTACTTTTTAAGGAAATTCAAATTTATCAACAACCGTTCCCTCATGGCGTGGGCTGAAAAACAGCGAAAAGAATATTTAAAAACCACGCTAGCAGTACTAGCCATTCTCCTATTTTACTGGCCTGTCAGTTTTGGGATTTATAGTATGAAATGGGATATTCTGAATTGGTTTTTTCCCATGCGTCTATTGGTGGGCGAAATGCTACAAGCTCATCTTCTTCCCCTTTGGAATCCTTATATTAATCTTGGTTATCCGCTCGGTATCGACCCGCAGAGCGGTTCGTTATATCCCATTGCCTGGCTGATTGGTTACTTTTTTGGGTATAGTATTTATGTGATTGGGTTGGAGTTTGTGTTACATACGGTTATCGGTTTTTGGGGTTTTAAAAAATTAGGAAAAACACTGGATTGGTCATTGAATACCACGTTGGTTGTTGGTTTATTATACGCAGGGTCTGGCTTTATGGTGGGTAATTCCCAACACCTTACCTATATCATTAGTGCTGCGTGGATCCCGTGGATTCTACATTATTATTATCAATTGTGGGATCATCCGAATGCCCGTTCTGCTGCCGGATTATCTTTTGTGTTGATGTTGCTTTTGACAGGAGGTTATCCCGCTTTTTTTCTTACTATTGGATATACGCTTTTAGTGATATTTATATGGAAGATGGTGAAAAATGGGCTAGAAAAAAAATATGCTTTTGCTAAACGCGTTTTCGTCTACCATGTGTTTTCCGTCATCTTATTCTTCCTTCAGAGTCTTTGTTTTATCCGTTTTTTTGTGGAGAGCATGCCGTTAATTAATCGAACAGAAGGATTGACCCTAGCGCAGACTCAGTTGATTCCTTTTTCTCCACAGGGATTAATAAGTTTGCTATTTCCTTTTCTAGTATCATCTGATATGGCCTTTTGGCAAACAGATGTTTCGATGATTAATGTCTATCTTGGATTGGGCGCGTTTCTGTTTATCTTAACTCAAATTATTTTTCAGCCTTCTAAAAAAGTTTTATCGCTCTTTGGGATTGCGCTGATTTTTATGGGCATTTCTTTTGGTGATTTCTTTTTCCTTCGAGGGTGGTTATATCATGGGCTTCCGTTTATGGATATGTTTCGATATCCTGCTTTGTTTCGTTTATTTTTTATGATCCTATTTTTGATTTTGGCAGGAATGGGATTGGAAAAATTACGCAAAGAAAAAGAGATAACGTTTTCAAGACAAGTTCAAAGGGCGGCAGTTGCCGTAACTATTATTTCAGTTATCCTTTTTATTTATACACTCAGTCAGGAAAACTTCCAATGGCCGGAGGCTTTTAGCGCTACAGCTTTACATCAGTTTGCAATGGATAGTCCCGTTGCGGTGCGTTTTCTAATTCAGGTTCCCATTCAAGTATTTTTTCTAATCACCTTTTTAATTTTATTAAGAAAAAAATCCATCAAATTTATTTATCTGCTCTTGGTGCTAGATATTTTTATCGGAGTACAATTCAATAGCTTTACCACCATTATCTGCGAAGCACCTACACAAGAGCTACAAGGTAAACTCGATACTTTATCAGATGATTTTTTATCCGCGACTCCTCCAGTTTTGACGACTGGTCACTTAGGTGATAACCGCTACTATCCCATTTTCAACAACCATTCTATATTGCGAAAAGATATTGCCAGAAATGGGTATAATAATTTGCAATTGAGCGCTTACGCAAAATTTCATCCGACCGAAAAATTCAAAGAATATCTAGACCATCCACCCTTTTATACGCTTCCAGAAACTCCATTAAAGTTGATTCATTTTACACCGAATGAACTAGCAGTAGAAAGTAGCAGCGATCAAGCGCGACAACTCATCTTTTTGCAAATGAATTATCCCGGCTGGGAAGCTACCGTAGATGGTCATCCAGTAGAACTAGCGACCATTGATGCTCCAGTGCTAGCAGTAGAATTGGCAGCAGGGAAACAGGAGGTACGTTTTAGGTTTTCACCCAAAGGATACGTTTGGTTTTTAGGGATCAGCTTCATCAGTTCATTGCTAGTATTTTTGTATTTAGTGACTGGCCCTATTTTTTTTGAGTTAATTACAAAAAAGTGACGAGTGTAAAGAGGTAGATTCATGAAAAAGGGTTTTCTTTGTACTTCCTTTAATTTTACCAAATACGACCTTCGGTTAAATTGCTTTTGCCAATTACTCAGGAAAGCAAGATTAAAAATTTTTTAAAAAATTAGAAGATGAAAAAGATTCTTATTAATGACGGGATTCATCCCGATGGAAAAGCAAAACTGGAAGCAGCTGGTTTTGAAGTACACACTGAGAAAGTAGCCCAAGAAGACCTGATGGAAAAACTGCCCGCTTACGATGCCATCGTTGTACGTAGCGCGACCAAGGTACGAACGGACTTGATTGATAATTGTCCTAACCTGAAAGTGATTGCCCGTGGTGGTGTTGGTCTAGACAATATCGACGTAGCTCACGCTAAAAGTAAAAGTATTACCGTGATCAATACTCCGGCAGCTTCTTCCGCAGCGGTAGCAGAACTAGCGTTTGCACATATGTTTACCTTGTCTCGTTTTTTACACGATGCGAACCGAAACATGCCATCGGGCGGAAATACGGAATTTAAAAACCTGAAAAAACAATACTCAAAAGGGATGGAACTACGAGGTCGTACCCTGGGTATTATCGGTTTTGGAAATATCGGTCAAGAGACTGCAAAAATTGCCTTGGCATTGGGAATGAACGTACTAGCGGTGGATCCGGCTAGAAAAGAAGCTACGATCGAAATCGATTTATACGGTGGCCGCGGTGGTTTAGCCGTTACACTGAATACGGTACCTATGGACGAGATGTTGTCGCATAGTGATTTTATTTCGCTACACATTCCAAATTTGGGTAAATACGTTTTATCTAAAGATGAATTTTCAAAAATGAAAGATGGGGTTGTGTTGGTCAATTGCGCTCGTGGTGGAACCGTTGATGAGGATGCGTTATTAGCAGCGCTTGAAAGTGGAAAAGTCGCAGCGGCTGGCCTCGATGTTTTTGAAAATGAACCTACTCCTCGAGCAGAATTATTAGCTCATCCACGGATTTCGCTAACACCACATATCGGTGCTTCTACATTGGAGGCACAACGAAATATTGGGTTAGAGTTGGCGGAGAAGATTGGGAAGGCGTTTGCTTAGATGTGCGGATTTTTTGATTTGTGGATATGCGGATTTTTTATTTAAGAAGGGTAATGAATAATTTGTTAATTAAGAATGCGCTCAATTCGTAGATTACGAAATAGGAAAAAGCTCCTAGCAGGATTGTTGGGGGCTTTTTTTTGAGGATTGGATATTAGGTTAAAAACGAATAATTATTCAATTGGAATGCTTTTCGGAAAATAAAGATATCTTCAATTATTTTCTACAAGATAAAAAGGAATTCGGAAGGTGCGCGAGGTACTATTGGGCTTGCTTCCACTTTTTTCGATAGTCAATATGTTTCTTCCGAGTTTAAAGTTTTTGGAAGGAATTTTTACTAAGATTCCCATTTCACCTTGATTAGGATGGTCATATTTCATCATATCTACTTGGTTTATCAAGCTATCGCCATTGTAGTATCGATGAAATTGATAATAACAATCCAGATAATATTTTTTTTCTGGTACGTTGTCTAACCCTTCAACAATATTTTTCTCTCCACAAAGGCTATCCATTATACTTATTTCGTAATATAATATTGGTACAAAAACCTCAAGAAAGGGTTCAGAAACAACCTCGCTTGGCAAGACAGGATGTAGGATACGTCCATTACTTCTAACTCTTGTATCTAAATAATTTTCAGAAAAGATTCGATCTGATCGATCCAGTCTTCTAGCCTCCAAATCATCGGATATTAGGTAATCACGGTTTGAGTTATCAGAGGAGGCTGCGACTCCAAAGGAAATAAGGAATATGACAAGCATCAATCCACCCAGGTATTTTCTGAAGTTAAAATTAGAATTAAAGGTTAACATTAGATAAGTAATAGGTTTGTAAAAAATATGTAAACTAATCTTATTCATTATCCTAAAGAGTGGATACTGTATTTTTTTAGCCCACGGCTTTTTGTTGACAGACTTTGAAGAAAGTAAAAGAGAAGATAATAAGCTCAATATAATTAGTAATGCTAATATAATTTTTCCAATCAAATTAGCGGATTCTTTGCCAAGAAATGTGATCAATAAAAAGTAGATAAAGGCTGTTAAGACAAAATCAATTGTAATAGCAATAAACAACATAATGTATTGTGCACTCATTGCAAAAATAATACTGGAAATTTCGTCGATTTTTTTTATCAATTGATGTTGATCAGGAAAATCATTTTTCGCTTCGCGCAAAAAATTTCCTGAATAAAGCGTACTATTTTCATTTATTCCGTTTGGGAAAACCGAATTTACTCCTATCAGTCCTATCCAGAAGGTACGTAAAACAAAGTGGAATACGAAGGCAAAAATAAGTCCATAAGACACAAAATTAAGGAGCATAGAAAAGAGAGAAAGGAAAAAATAGTAATCAGGATGAATATTCGCAATTCCCAAATCTATAAGTTGATTTACCAAATCTGGCAATTGCAATGTGCCAAAAATCGCAATTCCTGAAATAAGCAACTCGGCTTGCCAACTTTCACGTTCCAGTTTTATTAGCCATTTTGGACGTTTGTTGACCATAGGTTTTTCATTAACCATTTTCTGTATTTTAGAAATAACGTAGTGAATCTATTTTAAAATTTCGAATCCAATCTGGTATCAATTTTTTCTCGTAGTTTTTTTATTTCTTTTTGGTAACGATCACCTTGTTTTCTTTTATTTTCTTTGGAACACTCTATAACTATCTCACTTATTTTGCCCTTTAGATTTTCTAGACCTCAATGTAACATTTTTAGTTTCATTTTGTTGTTCACTTAAATATTTTTCGATTTTTTGTTCGCATCCAATTAGATCATTTAAAAGAAGCAATCTTTCGAGTAGAAAATAAAACTTATCAAGGAATTCCCAAAGCTCATTTTGAAGTATTGTTACAGAATTTACAATCCATTTCTAAAATTTCTCTAATAGGTGGAAAAGGAATAGATTTTATAACAATCAGTGAAATTTTGTATTGTAAGTCAGACGGGAATTAAACTATAATAATTAAGAACATTCAAGAGAATATCCCCCAAACAAAAAAAGCCGCTCCCAACGGAAGCAGCTTTCTTTTCTTTACAAATAAATCTATCTTTTAAAGTAGCGGTGCAATTACCAGCGCAACTACCGACATCAATTTCAATAAAATATTCAATGATGGACCTGACGTATCCTTAAATGGATCTCCTACCGTGTCACCTACCACGGTTGCCTTGTGTGGCTCGGAACCTTTGTAATACATCTTACCGTTGATCTCGACGCCTTCTTCGAACATCTTCTTTGCGTTATCCCAAGCACCACCAGCATTTGACTGGAAGATCGCCATGAGTACACCACAAACGGTTACACCCGCTAATAATCCACCTAACATTTCTGCACCCATTTTACTACCACCTTCTAGTCCGATCAGGCCAGGTGTAAATCCAACGATGATTGGCACTACTACCGCTAATAAGCCGGGTAATCGCATTTCTCGAATGGAAGCTTCGGTAGAGATGGCTACACATTTTCCGTATTCTGCTTTTCCGTCTGCGGCATCAAAGGTTTTTTGATCGGCGGCACTCCATTGGTCATAATCTTTTCCGTCGTTCTTACGCATTACATTTAGGGCTGCTTTTAGTTCGGGAATGTCCTTAAACTGACGACGTACTTCGGTGATCATATCCATTGCGGCACGTCCTACGGCGTTCATGGAAAGGGCGGAAAATAAGAAAGGTAACATTCCTCCTACAAATAAGGCAGCCATTACGTATGGATTCGTTAAGTCGATCCCTACGACTTGTGCGTCTTGGTGGGTTACGTTGTATGCGGTAATATAAGCTGCAAATAAGGCCAGTGCAGTCAAAGCCGCAGAACCAATCGCAAATCCTTTTCCGATGGCGGCGGTCGTATTTCCTACTGCATCCAATTTATCGGTACGTTGACGAACCTCCTTTGGTAATTCTGCCATCTCGGCGATACCTCCGGCGTTATCCGAAACTGGTCCGTACGCATCTACGGCCAATTGAATTCCAGTGTTGGATAGCATTCCTACTGCGGCAATGGCGATTCCGTAAAGACCTGCAAAACTATAAGCTCCGACGATCGCTATGGCTAGAATTAAAATTGGAATCGCGGTAGATTGCATTCCTACTCCCAGACCTGCGATGATGTTCGTGGCTGCTCCGGTTACTGATTGATCTACAATACTCTGTACGGGTTTGGTTCCGGTTCCAGTGTAAAATTCGGTTACCTTTCCAATTAACAGTCCACCAACCAGACCGAAGATGATGGCGAAGAAAATACCATTAGAGGTGTAGGCAAATTTATCAACACCAACCCAACTACTAGGCAGCATGGCCTGGATAATAAGATAGGTAGCTATCAGCATCAAAACGGCGGCTATCAATTCCCCTCTATTTAACGCAGAATGTGGATCACCACCTTCTCCTACTTTCACAAAGAAGGTTCCGATGATGGAGGTAAGGATTCCCGTTGCCGCCAAAACCAATGGTAATAATACGGCGTTTAATCCACCAAAATCATTGGTTAATTCAAATCCAGTAACGCCCATAAAAGCCGCACCCAGTACCATGGTACCAATAATCGACCCTACGTAAGACTCAAATAAATCTGCTCCCATTCCTGCTACGTCACCTACATTATCACCTACGTTATCTGCAATGGTTG
>CAZYAC010000268.1:0-7327 GCA_964645475.1 uncultured Saprospiraceae bacterium
GGATCATAACTTCCCGTAACTTGTAGGTCGAACTCTTTGATATTGTTGAGTAGGTCAATATCGTTTTCCTCTGGACTAATGGTCGCTGTATAAGCTATTGGCGTACCTAAGCCGATTCCTGGAGGAAGATTTAAATCAATCCAAAAGATGTCGCTTGTTCCTGGACCTAAATTCTCAAAATCCCAACTCACCGTCCCATTTGACATATCATAATCGGTGGCAACAGGTGTTGCTCCGAGAAAGCTTTGCAATGGATCATGGGTAAAGCTAACCGTTCCATCCATTGGGAATCCGCCGAGATTACGAGCGTAGACAATGACTCTCTGATCAAACCCAGGTCGAACGGGGCCATATGAAACATTTACTGCCAAATCTTGGTTATCAGGATAGGTTACCCAAAAATTATTGTCCGTAGAAATATCTCCAAAATTAGGTACTGCCACCATAATGGGTTCGATACACAAAGGTTCTAAGAAAGAATTTAGTATTTCTATAGACACTTCGTAAGTACCAGGACTGGTTTCAAATTCATAATATCCATTGCTGTCTGTAAAAGTAAGATCGCCATTGCTTAGATATACTAAGGTAAACTCTGCCGGAAAAGAGTTGGAATCTTCGACACAATCTTCTTCATTAAAATCATTAAAAACAAAACCAGAAATAAACACAAAACACACAGGGTCATACAATACCTCTACATTTTGATGTGTGACACAATTGGTAACATTATCGGTAACCGTAACAGAATACCCACCGGGTGCCAAGTTGTCTATTTCTGGGCCAACCTCTCCATTGCTCCAAAGAAAAGAAGCATCTGTGGTTCCAGCTAGATTGGTGACGATCACCGATCCGCCCAAACTATCGCAATTTGCAAAGGTTGGGATAAGCTGCATGGTTATTTGTGATTGAATGATAATGGTATCAATGATGATACAACCATTGGCATCGATCACCTCCATAAGATAGGTTCCTGCGATGAGATTTTCGAATAAAGTCTCACTGGTAAAAGGTCCGCCGTTGAGTGAATAAGTAAAAGGTCCCGTTCCTCCTTGGACAGCATTTATTTGAATAAAGCCATCATTCGTACATGCAAGGCCGCTAACAGAGTAGTCTAATTCCATTGGGGGAGGCCCTGTTACTTCTACCGTAATTCCAGTACTACAATTATTAGCATCTACCAATTCGAGGATATATGTTCCAGCTATTAGGTTTGTCAAATTTTGCGAGGTAGCCACAAAACCATTAGGGCCTGTCCAAAAATAACTATAAGCTCCTGCTCCACCAGCTACAATAATATCAATGGCGCCATCTGCTGTTCCTGCGCAGGAGATTGGAGTAACTTCCTCAATATCAACGATAAGATCATCAATGTCTATAATAGTAAAGGTTTCGGAAATTATACAACCGTTGGCATCAATTATTTCAATATCATAGGCACCAGGACAAATATTAAAAATCTCTGTCCCAATAATAGGAGGGCCACCATTCCATGAGATTTGATAAGGCGGTATCCCGCCATTGATGATAAACAAAACTGAACCATCACAGTTGCCGGAACAACCACTTGCATTATTAAATACTAAATCTGCTATTATAGGCTCTGAAAATTGCACCTGACTAGTAATGGTTTCTTGACAACCCGTATTGTCAGTTACAGTAAAACTGTAAGTGGATGATACAGTTACCAGGATGGAAAAGGAACCGTCTTGTTCAGTTACCGTGCCATTACCTTGACCTGAATTACTGGTCCAATTTACCGCATAAGGAGCCTCTCCACCTGAGATATCAAGGTTTAATTCTACAGATTCACCAGCACAGGCTTGGATATCAAAGCTGGTCAAGTCAAAACATTGGGCATTTAGGAATGAAAAAAAAGGAAAAAACAAAGCAATTAAGATCGTTGTAAAGTTTTTCATAACGATTGTTTTGCGTTTAAATGAGTAAATAGATAGAAGTTTTGGATAACTTCATTAGAGCTTGTCTAAATTTTCATGATTGAGCGAAAGTGAGCAAGTTTTATTTTGAATGAGGCAAAAAACATAGGCGATGCCAAAGCATCGACGAGGCTTTTTAACGAAGTACAAAACAAAATTTGCCGCTTGCAGCCGATTAATGGAATTTTAGACAAGCTCTTAATAGGTCGGAACGATTTACTGTTTTAACGTGCTTGCAAAACAAAGATAATAAGAATATAGGAAACGGGAACTTTTGAGGGGGAGCTTTTTAAATTAAGTAGGTAGTTAAATTAATTTTACTATTTTAATCACATCAAAACTCCAGACACTAAAAAAGGAAATAATTTACAAAAGAGGCTACCAGTCAATTTGGAATTTATTGGTTTTGAAATTGAGGTTGAGGTTGTTTTGAGGTTTTAAAAAATTCTACTTATCTTTCCATTGTGATGAAAGAACCAATCAAACAATACAAGCCAGTTGAAAAACTTGAGCTACCGAAAGTCAAAAAAGAATTTCCTAAAACTTTCAAAAAGGTAAGTTGTCCTTCTTGTTCAGAAGATGTCAATGCTGAAAATATTAATCTACAAAATAGTGTAGCAAAATGCGGTAGCTGCCACGTTGTATTTTCCATAGAAGAAGAATTAGCAAGTGTGAAGACTAAAGAAAAAGAGGAAATGAAACAGGAATTTTTTCGGCCAGAAGGAATTAATTTGTTTAATTATAAAGACGAGATGGAGATTTCTTTGGATGGCTATGTCAATCAATGGGATGCAGCAGGATTTATGCTATTTTTAGGTGCATTGGGAATTGGTTTGATTCTCTATTTTGATAAAAATATGTCTATTCTGTTTCCGTTAATATCAATGCTTGGAATGCTCTTTTTTACCTTCCGAGTGATAAATTATAAAAAAAATAGGATTTTTATAGATATTAATGAACAGTCACTGACGGTCCGGCATCGACCAAATAACCTCGTAAAAGACCTAACATTTCTCGCTGAAGATATTGACCAAATTTATATAAAACACTCTTCTACACAAGGTGGTTACTTTGAAGTTCAAGCAATCATCAATGGTCCACAGGGGCAATATCACAAAAAACTTTTGGTAGTTAATACCCTTACCAAAGCCAAATATATGGAACAAGAAATAGAAAAGTACTTAGGGATTGAAGATAGAAAAGTGTTAGAAGGAATCGCTTAAAACGACTTCTATTTCTTAATTTTGCTTACTTCCCTTTATTATGAAAGAACCCATCAAACAATATAAACCTGCCGAGAAACTTGAATTACCTCAAATCAAAAAAGAGTATCCAAAAATATTCAAAAAGGTCCACTGTCCTTCTTGTGCAAAAGTGGTGGATGTTGAAAATATCACCTTGGAGAAAAGTCTTGCCAAATGTGGTGACTGCCAAGTTATTTTTTCCATCGAAGAAGAAGTAGCAAGTTTGAAGGTTAATAAAGAAATGAAGCAAGAGATCTTTCGCCCGGAAGGAATAGATTTGTTTTATTATAAAAATGATTTAGAAATTTCTATCGAACCACATATTGGATTATTAGATGCATTTGGTGGTTTTTTGTTTCCTATTGCCGCTGTGTTTTCCTTCTTTTTATATTTTTCAGAAGGAATTTCTCCTTATATTCCATTGCTGCTGATCGTAGGGTCAATATTTTTTCTTTACAGAGTAATAAATAACCACAAAAACAAAATTTATATTGATATTAATGATCATTCATTAACACTTAAACATCGTCCGAGCAACCTCAAAAAAGATCGGAGTTTTTCCGTTGAAGATATCGATCAAGTCTATTTAAAAAAGGCAGAGGACCAACCTAGATATTTTACGCTGCATTTAATTATAAATGGTCCAAATGGACAGCTACATCAAAAACTTTTAACGGTTAATTCGCTTTCTAAAGCAAAATATTTGGAGCAAGAAATAGAAAAGTATCTCGGCATTGAAGATCGGAAAGTACCAGAGTCGAATGTTTAGATTATTAGTTGATTTAATTTATTCGTAAAAATTAAAGTAGTATGATCATTTGGAAAGGGATTGAGTTTTTAGGAGCGATAAATTTTTTATCTTTATTCCAAATTAAAAAAATAATATAAATGATTCGCTATTTATTCTTTTTTATCTTTGGAATTACTAATGTTAGTTCTGCCCAAACTACCTTATTTCAATGGGACTCTTCTAATAGGAATTCTCAGGAAATTATTATTGATGCTTTTGAAAAAACGTATTCTGTTCAATTAAATTTACCATCTCATAATGATAAAAGAGTTCTTCCCAATGAGTTTATATTGCCAACACCTTCAAATAAATTATTAACCGTAAAATTAACCAATCCTTCAAAATCTGTCTATAACAACTTGATTGTTTGGAATGGATTAATACAAGATGAGCGTTTTAATCATTTGCCTCAATATCAGAATGTGATCGTTGTTTACAATCCAACAACAGACAAATTTGCTGCCTCTTTTATCTTACCAGAAGGTGAGTTTCAACTATTACCGACTGCTCACTCAAAAAATGATTATTGGCTAGTGCAAGGCAGTAATGATTGGGAATGTAACATACTAGAAATAAAAGAATCAACATTATTGCAAGCTAATCTTAGGGAAGGTCCTGATTGTGATTGTTTAGAAACTGATCAAAATGGCTTCTCTCCTATAGATATTTTTATTGGCTATTCTAATTCAGCCGCCGCTGTGGTAGGAGATATAGAAGCACACGCTGCCATGATGGTGGCAAGTGTCAACCAAGGACTCGTTAATTCTCTCGTGAACGATGTGTACATGCGATTAGTTGGAACGGGATTAACTGCGAACAATCCAGGCGTTGTGACAAGTGTGCTTTCTGATTGCTTGATCTGGTTTGCTAATGAAATTGAAACCACAGGAGCCGATTATGTCAGTGTTTTTCAAACGCTAACAGGTGCCCCAGGAGAGGCTGGAGGTTGGGCAGGAGTTGGTGGATTTACCAATGTTAATAATATTGGACAGCCCGCCGCCTTTAGACATGAAATCGGACATAATGGTGGCGGTGGGCATTGTCCTGGTGATGGTTCTACGTTGCCTTATGCTCATGGTTTTGATAATGGAAATTGGCGGACACATCTTTGTGGGAATGATGTTAATTTTTACTCTACTCCTTTGGTAAATGACGATATGGGCAATCCTATTGGAGATGCGGCAACAGCTGATATGGTGCAAGCATTTAGAGATAGAGCGCCTACGATTATTACTCGTAATCGACATAAGATTCCTTATTTTACGGGTGACGTTTGTATTAATAATCCTTGTTTCCCGCAGCATTTCGCTAATCAGAATGAATTCATCACAGAAGTCCAACTTAATTCAATTAATAATGTAACTGGCGGTTGGGCTTGCGATAATGTAGTGGGTTATAGTGATTACTCTGATACCTCAACAGATTTAATAATTGGAACATCTTACGCCTTAACCGTAACCCCAAATTTTAGTTTTTCCGACTCTCGATTTAATGTATGGGTGGATTGGGATGCGGATGGGATTTTCCAACCTGGTGAACATGTTATTGATTTTACAGGAACCGGGCCTTGGGTTAACAGTATCACTCCTCCTGCTAATACCTCCATTGGAATAAAAAGACTTAGAATTAGGCAACAATTCGGTTCGAGTTATACACCTGATCCTTGTAATGGTTCTGGTTATAATGGAGGTGAAACAGAAGATTATAGTATCAATGTTATTAGTAGCCTTCCTGTCGAACTAACAGAGTTTAGGGCAGCTTGCAATAACCAAAAGCTATCACTTAATTGGAGTACAGCATCGGAAAAAAATAATTTGGGTTTCGAAATACAAACAAGTAAGGACGGCCAGGAGTGGCAAAGAATCGCTTGGCAGCCAACCCTTGGTACGGGAAATAGCATAATTCCACTGGTGTATAAATTAGAACTTTTAAGTTCAAGTATGCAATACATTCGACTCAAACAAATAGACGAAGATGAGGGATTCTCTTTTTCTTCTATCATCACTAATCCCTGTTTTAAAAATAATAAAATAGAATTTACTGTTTATCCTAATCCTATAAAAAATCGGTTGATTATCGAAAAAGTAAGTAACAACTTAAGGGAGGTTACTTTTCAAATATTCAACCAAACAGGTCAACTTATCTCGGAACAAATTCTAGTAAATTCTATTACCCATTGGAACAGCCAAAGATTGGCTAATGGAGTTTATTTCTATAGAATCTTAAGTGATAGTCAACAGGTGCAACAAGGTAGGTTTGTTAAAGTTCCTTAAAAGAATATGTTGAAGATCGAAAGTACCAACGTTAGATGTTTAGTCTGAAAAAGTATTTTATTCGTTAAAAATAAAGTTATATGATTATTTATAAAGGACTTGGGTTTTTAGGAGCGCTTATTCCTATTGTATTTGTCGTAATTAGTGAGTTTTTCTTTGGACTCGAAGCTCGAGGATGGATGCTTTTGGCAAGTGCTGTACCAGTCTGGCTTCTCGGAAGGTATTTTTATAAACGCCCTGCAGAAATGATGATCGATCCTAAAACACAGCATAATGTTTTAGTAAAACCAGAACATGAACTCTTCTGGGTAGAACTTGAATACTGGGCGATTATTTTTGCAATCTTCGGGATTGCAATGGTTTTGCCAGATAGTATAAGTGATATTTCTATCAAAATTGCCTGGGTATTGATGGGTATCATTTTCTTTGGTCGACTTGGTTTTGGTCTTTACCAGAAATACCTAAAAAAAGACAATACGCAAGTACCAAATTTACAAAATCAGCCACTATCCAACACTACTACCCAAAATGGAAAAGAAGATAAATTATCTAGATTCTCAACAAAAAAGAAGATGAATAGAAAATTTGGAACATCCCAGTCCAAAGAAATATCCATAGATGATAATAAAGGGTTGCCAGCCTCAGAACTAAAAAAGAAAGCCTATTATGCCCAAATGCGTAAAGATCGAGAAGCACCCAAAAAATTCAGTGCCTCTACGCATTCTAACTATTTTCCGGGAAATGCTAGAATGCCTTTCATCCCAAAAGATGCCATCCTGAATAAGGAAACTGCTTCTGAAGAAGAATAAAATCAAGACGCTCCCAAGAAAGTATTTACACGAAAGAAGATCTTTGCGTCATTGCGAACTCTGCGAGAAAAACACTATTTAAAATTACTTGCTACTGAGAATTACAAGGTGAAAGGCATTATTCATTAAAAAAAACATTTTAATCATAAAATCATAAAAACATAAAAAGCGCTTATAATTTGCCACAATGAGACTAAAAAATTGTTTTTTCTAAGAAAAAAAACTTTGTGGCTAATCTACTTTTGTCTTGTACTTAGTTTAATCATTTAACCTTCAT
>CAZYAC010000269.1:0-3998 GCA_964645475.1 uncultured Saprospiraceae bacterium
CAAAATACACGATATATTTGTTTATCTGTCATAAGTTTTATAATCAATAGGATCAGCAAATTAGACTTTATTTTACAATCTGACAATATTAGCCTTTAATTAAAAATACAAAGCTCCTTAAAACCGAAACGTAACTAATATGAAAAACAAAAAAGCCCTTATTACCGGTGTTACAGGACAAGATGGAGCATATCTTTCTGAACTTCTTCTCTCCAAAGGATACATAGTCCATGGTATCAAACGCCGTGCATCTTCTTTTAATACTGCCCGTATCGATCATCTTTATCAAGATCCTCATGTAGACAATCGAAATTTTATCCTCCACTATGGAGACCTCACTGATTCTACCAACCTGATTAGAATTATCCAAGAAATTCAACCGGATGAAATTTATAATCTCGGTGCCATGTCGCACGTTAAGGTAAGCTTTGAAGCACCCGAATATACCGCAGATGTCGATGGAGTAGGGACATTAAGAATACTAGAAGCGGTGCGCTTACTGGGATTAGCCAAGAAAACAAAAATATACCAAGCTTCTACCTCAGAGCTATATGGACTCGTACAGGAAGTACCACAAAAGGAAACCACCCCATTTTATCCTCGCTCGCCCTACGCAGTAGCGAAAATGTACGCCTACTGGATTACCGTCAACTATCGAGAAGCGTACGATATGTTTGCTTGTAATGGAATACTTTTTAATCACGAATCTCCTTTAAGAGGAGAAACATTTGTGACTAGAAAAATAACCCGCGCCGTGGCCAAAATTGCCCTGGGTCTTCAGGATAAATTCTATCTCGGAAACATGGACGCCAAACGGGATTGGGGACACGCAAAAGACTATGTCGAATGTATGTGGAAAATTCTCCAACAAGATAAACCCGAAGATTGGGTGATTGCTACTGGTGTAACCACTAGTGTGCGTGATTTTGTACAGATGTCTTTCAAAGAAATTGGGGTTGAACTAGAATTTAGAGGTAAAGACGAACAGGAAGTAGCCATTATCAAAGCGACCCATAAGCCTGAATATCAGGCTAAAATAGGACAGGAAGTCGTGGCCGTTGATCCGGCTTATTATCGACCCACAGAAGTAGAACTACTCATTGGAGATGCTTCTAAAGCACAGCAAAAACTCAATTGGAAACCTAAATATGATTTAGAGGCGCTCTGTAGCGAAATGGTCGCCGCAGATATTGAATTGTTCAAGCGGGATCAGATTTTAAAAAAGGCTGGTTTTGAGGTGAGGAATGAGTAGCCTAGAACTTTTTATGGATTCAACAAACGATCTAGTTCTTGGCGGAAATGATTCATTCTTGCTTTAAGAGCGAATGGGACGAAAATATCGGAGGTGTCAGGAATCGACTGAAACCCTGACATTAAATTTTCGATTAAAACCTTTAAATCATCTTGGTTTTGGTATCTAAGTACCGCAGGCTCTAAACCAGATTCTAGTTGATAATGTGATGGAAGAATTACTGCTTTACCATTATTCACAAAGTCATTTATATTACCAGATACGTGGGAATAGCTATTTTTCTCAACCGTAAATCCACTTACTATCTTCGGAGGAATTGGGCAAAGTAATATATCTGCCTCTTCTATTATTTGCTTATATATATCTGCTCTTAGATAATTATCGAAAGATTTTATTTGTATGTTTTCCTGCTTAAGAGCCTTCATCTTTTTTATTATTTCTATACCTGCCCGCCCAGACGGTTTTCCTGCTAAGTATATCTCTACAATTCGATCAGGATTTTTAAGCGTTTTTAAAATAGTATAAATCATCTGATAATTCCGATTAGCAGGATGAATAGAACCTGGAATTACCATCCTAAAAGAATCATTCTTTAAAATGTTCGTCGACTTTGATGATTCATTTATATAAAATGGGAAATCATAAAATTGGTAACGATGAAAGTAAGATTGTCTCTTTAAGTATTCAAAAACAGTTGGAGCCCCTGCAATAAATCCATCCATCGTTTCTAAGGAAGGAGCATTAGAGATAATACTGCGGAAAAGATTCCAAAGAGAATATAAGTGTCTAATGTAGAAATCAAAATTTCTCCATGGATCAAAGTGTTGATGGAATGCGTGTATAACCGCATATTTTGGAACTGGAATATCTAGGAACGGTGAAATTTTTCGGTTAAAAGTTGTAAAGATTATTATTGTACACTGACTTAGAGCATCCAGCAAATCAAAATCCTTGTCTAAATAATATTTATGGATATTAGATTTGTTGGGCAGTGAATCCATCAGTTCATTGGCTGAAGACGTGAGTACCATATGTACTTCGACATTAAGACTAGAAAAAATAAGCGCATAGTTTCTTAATACTTCTACGTGTAAGGCAGGTTCTACTAAGCCGATCTTTATGTTTTTATCCATTTTTTCTGAAAATTGACCCGTAATAATCGATCCGTTTTTTTCTATTATTGTTCCTACTCGCAATCGTGCGAACTTATTGGATAGCGCTATTCGAAGTGTACAGTCACAAACTTACACAGATTGGGAATTACTCATCATCGACGACGCTTCTACTGATCATACTGCTGAAGTGGTAAAAAAAAATGCGGATTCCCGTATCAGATATTTATACCAGCAAAAATCGGAACGCAGCAAAGCACGTAACAAAGGTATTGAAAATGCACTGGGTAAGTATATTTGTTTTTTAGATGATGATGATTTTTTGAAAAATAACTTCTTAAGCGATTTTAAAAATACCATTCCCGCTGCTCCTGACGCAATTCTTCGAACTGGATTTGATTATAAATTCTTAGCGGATGGTCGGATAAAATTAGGTAAATTGATTGCTCCTCATCAGCATCCTTTTCATTTTGCCTTACAGGAAATGTGTGGTGTCTGGAGTTTGTGCATTCCTCGGGCCTACTTAGCTCAGAATAAATTTGCCGATTTCCCTCATTGGCAGGATACCCACCTAATATTGAGATTATTCGCTAGATATCCAGTGGTACAATTAAATGCTCGTAATTATGTCTATGTGCAGCATCCAGCAATGGGTACCCGAAAAATCTTTGCCAATAATGTAGAGATAGAAGAAAGGTTGGCCCTCAATCTAGCTGCCATCCAAGACTTTTTCACCCATTATTCCCAAGAAGTTCAAGAATTTATTACACCCAAAACCGAAAAAATACTCTTATCAGGAAAGATTTTACACTACGCAATTATAACTGCCACTCGTAATAATCCCCAAAAAGCTTGGGATTTATTCACTCGTTCTTTAAAAACGGGTTTATTTTTGCAACATTATAAATTATATATGGTTTTTCTTAAGAAATACCTTGCTATAAAATGGAAAAAATTATAAATCCTGTATTTGAATCAATAGAAACCCAACTCACCGAGCTTGGTTTTATCTTCGAACGTACCGACTTTAACCGCCCCTGGGGTGGTTTTTTCGTTATAGACGAAGCCCAAGCTGAAAAATTTTGTGAGACTTATTATCCCAACGAAAACATTGCCCAACTCACCAAAGGAGGGCGAGTTAGTCCAAAAATACTCGTTGTCCTGCCTGGAAAAAGACTTTCTTGGCAGTACCACCATCGTCGCTCTGAAGTATGGAAATTAATCGACGGAGAATCCGGCGTTATTCGTAGTGATTCCGACGAACAGAAAGAACTTGAAATTATGGTCGTCGGTGAAAATGTTGTCCTTCAATGTGGTGAAAGACATCGCCTTGTAGGCCTAGATAACATCGGTATCATTGCGGAAATTTGGCAACATGTCGATCCAGATAATCCATCAGATGAAGATGATATAGTAAGGGTGCAAGATGACTTTGGACGGTAATTAACTTAAATAAAAATGTCTTCCTTTATTCATCCTACCGCCATCGTTGATCAACCAGTCACCATCGGTGCTGGCACTAAAATTTGGCACTATACCCACATCATGTCTGATGCTATCCTTGGTGAGAAATGCAATATTGGACAAAATGTTTTTATCGCCTCGGGGGTTGTTTTAGGTAATAATGTCAAGGT
>CAZYAC010000269.1:4098-6051 GCA_964645475.1 uncultured Saprospiraceae bacterium
TGGATGAGTGAATATGGACACCGTTTAGAATTTGATGAAAACGGAGCAGCAACTTGCCCAGAAAGTCAGCAAAAATATCTTTTAGAAGACGGAAAAGTTAGAGTGGTATAAAAACAATAACCAATGCATTCTACAAATTATTTCAACACATTCATAGAAGTAGCGGAAGATTGTTCGGCAGAACAAGGAGAAATGCCACCGATCAAAGGAGAAAAGAGAACGGTCGCTAATCTCCAATTCGAGATGCTTTGGGAAAACCCATATCAATACACTTCTGATGATATTTTCTTTTCTGTTTTTGTTGTAAGAAAAGAAATTCCGAAAAATGAAATGGAAGAAGCACGTGCACATTTTTTCTCTAAAGGACAACCTTGTTTTCGAGCGTCGCCTTTGACAAAAAAATATGGCTGGGGAGTTCATAGCAATGAAGAAGGGAAAGTCGCCATTTTCGGAAGGGAAACAAAAATGTATAAAGAATTTATAGCTAATCAAGGTATCGATAAAAAGAAAGCGATGCGATCCAAAAGGGTAAAAAAATCATGAAAAAAGACGCGACTATCTATATTGCCGGACACCGGGGCATGGTTGGGTCGGCCCTCTATCGAAGGCTAAAACGAGAAGGCTTTACTAATTTTATATTCCGAACCTCGCATGAACTTGACCTGCGCAACCAAGCTGCAGTCAACGAGTTTTTTGCCACTGAAAAACCAAATTATGTTTTCTTGGCCGCCGCAAAAGTTGGAGGTATCCTAGCAAATAACACCTATCGTGGAGAATTTATTTACGACAATCTGATGATTCAGAATAATGTGATTCATGCAGCTTATGTCCATAGTGTTACGAAGCTCATGTTTCTCGGTTCTTCTTGTATTTACCCCAAGCTTGCTCCGCAACCATTGCGGGAAGATTATCTGTTGACCGGTTTATTGGAACCTACCAATGAACCATATGCTATTGCAAAAATTGCAGGAATTAAATTATGCGATGCTTATCGCGCGCAATACGGAAGTAATTTTATTTCCGTTATGCCCACAAATCTCTATGGTCCGAATGATAATTATGATTTAGAAAAATCGCATGTACTTCCGGCTTTGATGCGTAAATTTATCGAAGCAAAAAGAGAAAACAAATCAAGTGTAGTCATGTGGGGAACTGGGAAACCCAAACGAGAATTTCTCCATGTAGATGACCTAGCTGATGCCTGCTATTTTCTAATGCAAAATTACAGTGAAGAAGGGCTGGTAAATATCGGAACCGGAACGGATGTCTCTATCCTCGAATTAGCTCAACTTATCAAAAAAACAGTTGGCTACGAAGGAAAGATCGAACACGATTTGAGTAAACCCGACGGTACGCCACGGAAACTGATGGCGACCGATAAATTAAAAGGACTTGGTTGGGAACCGAGTATTAGCTTGGAAGAAGGAGTGAAAATGGTTTACGAAGCGGTGAAGGAGGAAGCGTGGGCGGTATAAAGAATAAGCTAACTTAACGTTGGCTAGTGGTAGGTCTTTAGGGGACCTACTATGAATTTTGGATGAAAAAGACTTTATTTTTCGCATACCTAATTCCTTATCATGAGAAACTTTAAAGAATTGAAAATCTGGCAAAACGCAATGGATTTGTGTGTCAAGGTTTACCATTATACTCAGGCGAAAGGCCCTATTAATAAAGATTTTGGATTAAAAGATCAGTTGCAAAGGTCGGCTGTATCGGTACCGTCAAATATTGCAGAAGGCGAAACACGAAACACGATCAAGCAAAGGTTATCATTCTTCAATTATGCCACGGCTTCGCTAGCAGAACTTCATACCCAAATTATCATCAGCTACCGAATTGGCTACCTTTCAGAAGAATTATACCAAGAGCTGGACCGCGACTGCATCGACCTAAGTGTTCGTCTCCAAAATTTCATAAACTACCGAAAAAAGAACGGATAAAAAAAAGGCCCGC
>CAZYAC010000269.1:6151-7321 GCA_964645475.1 uncultured Saprospiraceae bacterium
CCAATTGTCAACCAAAAAAAGGCCAAGGCCACCGCGATAAAAGAGCGCCCATCGTCCGCCAAGTAAAGCAAATGCCGAAGGCCGCCGCGATAACTATGCGTCAAAAGAGCGCCAATTGTCAACCAAAAAAAGGCCGAAGGTCGCCGCGATAGAAGAGCGCCCATCGTCCGCCTATCGTAAGACAAAAAAGCCAATTGTCCCTCATTAGTCACTCTTGAAACCCACTCCACAATTAAAACGTATAATCACCCAAAACTGCAATTAAATTAAAATGAACAAAAAAAACACATATGTAGCCATTATGGCCGGAGGCATCGGATCTCGTTTTTGGCCTGCTAGTCGTACCGCTCGTCCCAAACAATTTCTAGATATTCTTGGTGTTGGAAAGTCATTGATTAGGTTAACCTTCGAACGTTTTCTGAATCTCTGTCCCGCCGAAAATATTTTTATTGTAACGAATGAAATGTACAAAGGCTTAGTGCTCGAACATCTTCCTGAACTATCGGGCAATCAGGTGCTTTGCGAACCCTCACGAAATAATACGGGTCCTTGTGTCGCTTATACTGCCTTTAAGTTACACAACCTAAATCCCGATGCTAACTTTATCGTTGCACCTTCTGATCATATTGTTTTAAAAGAAGACATCTTCGTTGATGCGCTAGAAAAAGCGCTTAATTTTACCGGAAAAGAAGACGCCTTATTGACGCTGGGAATTCGTCCCTCTCGGCCTGATACTGGATATGGCTATATTAATTACGTTCAGGAATTTGTGGAAACACCACATCAAAATGATAATATTGGTGGCGTTCATAAGGTCATCAAATTTACCGAAAAACCACAATTACCGAAAGCCAAAGAATTTGTCAATAGCGGTGATTACCTTTGGAATGCTGGAATCTTTATCTGGCGCACCAAGAGTATTCTGGCTGCTTTTGAAAAACATTCGAACGAAATATATAAAATACTGAACCAAGGAGACGCGGACTATAATACAGCTAGTGAGCAGGATTTTATCAATAAAATGTATCCAACCACTCCTAGTATTTCCGTCGATTATGCCATCATGGAAAATGCGGATAATATCTATACCATTCCCGTTGATTTTGGCTGGTCAGACCTTGGTACTTGGGCTTCACTTCATGCTGAAGGAGATCGCGATGAACAAGGAAA
>CAZYAC010000270.1:0-7297 GCA_964645475.1 uncultured Saprospiraceae bacterium
AAGACAAGACAAAGCATCCATAACATGGATAAGCCTTGCTGCTTGAGGTTTGTAAAAATTCGTTTTTTCATTGAGATTTAAATTTAATAGTTTAACATAAAAAAATAATACTACTACTCAGCTACGATAGCTTCTACTTCTGCACGGTATTGGTTAGCCTTTGCAGTGGCAGTTGGGAATCTTTCTAGGAAAGATACGTGGTTAGCATCGATAGCTTGCTGAACGTTCATAGTCACCTTCATCTGTCTTGCAGCGCCTTCATAGTAAGACATTTGCAATTGTGCAGATTCAGGAGCATCCAATTCCAGTCCGACAAAAGTTGCCGTTGCTGCGTTATGGATAACCATGATTTCAGTGCCGATCTGGCTTACGGCATCCTCCACTGGAAGATACTGAGCCTGAGCAGATTGCAGGCCAAGTGCAAAAAAGGCTACCACAAATGCACCTAGCATCATGCGTACCTTTTTGGACAGTCCTGAATCGCTGAAATTCAAAATTGTTTTTTTCATGAGATAAAAATTTTGGTTAAAAAAAGAATTAAAAAATAATAAGGACTATATATAAATATGATTTCCTTCAATGGATTGATGATAACACCGCCCTCTAAATATCACTATGATATTTAGCTATTCGTCAATAGCAAAATAAGGACAGGGCGGAGCCACATAAAATATTAATTTTATATTTTAATTATATAATGTTTTTTTGATAGAAGAAGTGCTTGATTGGAAACGTGTAAACGAATACAACTCATGGGATCCTGTTTTGTTTTGGTTATAAAAACTAAGTGAAATGTGTTTATATGTATGAGAACCCAGATTGAAGATAACACGGAAAGAAATCTATGATTGCTAGTCGTAAAATTACCGGGGGGGATGGTAAAAAACTAACGATTTCTAAAAGATTAGTGTCAAAGTCTTTTCAATAAAATTATATTGTTTCGTGGGTTAAGTATTTGTTATATTGTTTTGTCTATGTCTACTTTTAAGAAAGCTTACGGTACAAAGATACGATTATCTAAAGTGTACGAAATACCCTAATATAGGTAAATTTAATATTAATAAAATAAAAATTTATTAATATTGAATTTTTACTCCAGCAACTCACTTTGCCAGTCTTTAACCAGCAATAAAGTAAATAGTATTATAAGGACAGAAATAAACATATTTTTTTTTCTATAAAAATAAGGACAATTTAAAACGATCACCATACCTTATATCAGGTAATTAAAATATATTTTTAATTTATATTTCTAATAAAAAACAAAGAAGGTGAAATTTACATTTCAACCTTCTCGTGATAAACCTATCAATATAAGAACAAAATATCTTTACTCCATCAGCATGATGGTGGCATTTATAATTTTATTAGTAGCTACTTGAGTAATTTTGAGATAGCATGGACCACCTTCCCCTCCTAAAACGTTTCTCGACAATACCATTTCTACTTTTCCAGCGCTCGCATGATCATTTCCCTGGCCTACTTTTCGGCCCATAATATCGTAAGCTTCCCACCTTATTTCACTTTCTATGGGAAGCAAAAACTCAATATGCACAAAATCCTTTACCGGATTCGGATAAATGGCCAGCGGTTCTGTATCCGTTTTTTCTATTGATTTTAGAGATTCAATCACTAGTTTTAGCGGTCCAGTCTCTATATTTTCATTCCAATCGCCTGTATACGCTTCTGTTTTCAAATACTCATCGGTCAGTTTGAGGATATCATTAATCATAGTAGATTCATGAACCGCTACCTTTAAGAAGAAAAGTGCTGTCTGTTCTGAGATATCCTCTAGATCATTATTGGTCCAACTCCCCTTCAAAAAACCTTTTGCTAACTGATCCTTCCCAAAATTATCCTGAGTCCACCCCAATTTTTCTGCACTTTCAGATAGTTTAACATCAAGTAAGGTCACTGCATTACTAACCTCTATTGTAAATTGTAGCCCAACAACGGATTCCCAACTTGATGCCAATACTGGAATTTCTACTACGGTTCCTTTTTCTAAGTTCTGATCTTTAATCATCAAATTCACTTCCGGTGACCCTTCTCGGGTATCCCCGATGACCGTTAAAGGTTGTGCGGAACCATTGTCATTTAGGTCACCCATTTTGACCGCTATAAAATCCAACGTATCGAGGTTTTCTTGCAAATCAAGTATCTCAAATTTCTCTTGATAATCCGCTCGAACTGGATTAGGTACATTAGAAAAATCAAAGCCAGCATCCACAAATTTCCACGAATCTGTTCGAGAAAACAACGTATCAATCACCAAGATTGCTCGCCGCATAGAAATAATATCAAGGGAAGATATTGTCTTTGATTCATTAATATCAGAAGCTATTTTTCGATACGGAGAATCTAACGTATTTATCTCCAACAAATGCCGAATTAAAAACACTAAATCTAACGTGTTTACACCATTTGTAATATTATTATTATTGTATGGTTTCACTTCATAATCACCTCCAACTGGAACTTCTAAGAAGGTATAATTTCCAAAACCATCGGTTTGCACAGAATCAACTTTATCACCTGATAAATAGACCCAGAACCCTTCTACATAACCACCATTTTCTTTAGCAATTTTTCCACTTAGCGCTACAGAAGTAACCGGACAAATCGCCACATTATTTTGAATCACAACAGTTGTGGTACAAGAATTATGATTGCCGTTTTCGTCTGTTACCGACAAGGTTACCTCTTGCGTTCCAACATCTGAACAGGTAAAGGTATCTCGATCTATACTAAATATTAAATTTGCGGAATCGGTACAATTATCAAAACTCCCCAAGTCCAACATTTCTGGCGAAATTACCACAAATCCTTGATTATCAACAGATAAAGTAATATTTCCAACACAATAAACACTAGGAGCCTGCGCATCTTCCACAATCACCTGAACACTACAAGTTGTTGCATTTCCACATCCATCACTGGCCGTATATACAATTTGATGCGTTCCAATTGGATAATTACCACTAGCATTTGCGCCTGTCGAAAAAGCGTAAGGAGAATTATTTTCAATCTTAATACTATCACTACAATCCTGTGCGACAACCATAGGAAGACTAACTAATGCTGCACCACAATTTGCACTATAAACACCGACGATCGTATCATTATAACAATTTATTTCCGGCGCAATTGAATCTGATAAAATGATTTCCTGCGTATAGGTATAATACCCATCTGTGCTTCCACTATTTAGATCATATTCACACCAGTTTACAACTGTCCATTCTCTTAAAATTCTTAAACAGGCAGGGGCAGAAATTGGCAAAATAATATCATTTGAAACAATACTTACTTCTTCACAATTATGATTTGTTAATATTGGTTCTCCTGTTATTACTGGTGACAAATCAGCTCCGCATTCGAAGCTCTGATAATTGGACGGAAAGCTTACGCCAAACACAGTATTATCTTCAATAAAAATTTGTTGTTGACAAATTTTTTCGTTACCACTTACATCAATAGCTCTCCACGTCCGAACTACTCTTCCCACATGACAGCTATTAATTTCCACGTCATCCGTATAATAAAAAGTATCTATACCACAGGCATCTAAAACAACTGGTAAACCCGTTATATTTAGGTCTTCATAATCCGCTTTACAGGCAATGGTAACATCTATCGGACAGGCAATAACTGGCTTGATTCCGTCGACAACATTCACCGAAATTTCACAGGTATTAAAATTACCATAGATATCATATGCTCTTAGACTTATCAATACTGGCGCATTGACATCTGCACAATCAAAGGGTACCTGAGCAGCGTAATTTTGGTTGTCTCTACTCACCTCAAAACGATCTATTTGACAATTATCATGGCTACCATCATCAAAGGCCATCGCCAAAATTATAGCTTCTCCATTAGTCGTTAAAGCCACTTGCGTATTTCCCTCACAAACCATCGCTGGAATTATATTATCTGTTACGGTCAATGTCACCATACAGGTACTCGTGTTACCGCATTCATCAGAAGCGGTATAGGTTATCTCATGGCTTCCAACAGGAATATTTTCAAATGGCCCAAATCCAGAACCATAAGCCCAAGAAGGAGTTATAGTCACTGAAGAACAATCATCTGTCGTTGGCATAGTCGGTAAAAGTATCGTCGCATCACAACTATATGTATCCGTAAATTCCTGAATATCAGATATGCAAGTCATCTCAGGTGCTGTTTTATCCGCTACCTTAATAATTTGAATATGCTCTTTAAAGTTACCCGTGCAGTAATCAACCACTCGCCAATTTCGTAAAACACGGTATCCACCAGGACCACAAAATTCGATGCTCTGATCGGTAAAACTGACGATTAGTTCACAATGACCACCTGTTAACAAAGGCAGATTTTCGATTGTGGGCTCTCCTGTCAACGTTAAATCTTGTGGGTCTTGGCTACAATCCAGAGCGGGCAAACCTAAATCGTCCCGATTGGCTGGAAAAACTACTTCATCAACCGTACTTCGCTTTAAGTAAATAAATTGTGTACAAGAATTGGTGTTTCCATTTACATCTGTCGCGGTCCAGATTCTGACCAATTCTGCTGTGATCGTATCACCCTCAGGATTGGTGTAAAAACAATCTCGAGTGGTAAAATCCTCTGTGTAAGTGAGACTGGCTACTTCACAGTTGTCCGTTACTATAGGACTACCAATTGCTGATACACTATAATCACTGATACATGAAATTAAGGTATCCTTACAGGTCAACTGTGGTTTAATATAGTCAGATACACTGATCATCGTCCAGCAAGAAACTCCAGTAACTTGATGGAAAACACCTGCATTCAAGGTTTGACCAACTTCATCACAAGTTATTTTATCACCTAATGTATTTCCTTGATTATCAAATATTTCTACGTAAAATTCCGCAGGATCACAAGCTGGATTAGCTAATAAAATTTCGGGGGTGATGATAGATTCTCCATCCGCTGGCAGCGATAAATTCAAACTAGATCGACAGATCATCGTACACTGTGCGGGTAAACAGACTGGAAAAGCAAATAATAAAAACAGGAAAAGCCCAAGGACAGATCGTCTTGAGTTTAGGTACAATTGGTTAGATTGAATAAAAAACCAGGTATTTAAAAATTCCTTTTTTATGACCGCTTGTTTTAAAATGAAAACGCGGTTCATAGTTTTGTTCTTGTATACTACAACTGATAAGTTGTACAACTTCTTTAGCGTATCGGAGGGATACTGCTAAAAATTATTACTGTTTTGATAGGTTGTTGAGCTTAGAGGAGCAGGTTAGGGAAACCGAGATAATCTCAACATTACAAAGATGGGGCATTATGAAAAGAGGTTCTATACCATAATTACGGTATTTATTGAATTAAAATTTAATTATATGTTTAAATGCTTACGCAAAATTTTGATTTTCGTAAGTTGCTCTTTTAATTTGGTTTCATAGGTTTTTTACTAAATAATAGGGTTAATGCTAACGCCTGGCTAGTAACTTTATTTAAAATTTTAAATTTTGCAATTAGGGATGAGGTTGAAGTTGTTTTTGTGTTTCAATCCCCTACTCTATAAAACTAGAGAAGCCCCCTCCTGACTTACGTCCGGAAGAGGCCATCCCAAAAACCAATTGTTAAGGTTTTATCTTTGCTAGTCGTTATGAAAAACTCGACCAGTATTTATTTATCTCGGTATTTTCTTGATCGATCGAATGAACCATCCTTACGACCAAATTCAAAGCCTACGGTTATTTCGTGCGAACCTCCGTTATATTTCTGGAAATCGTCGATCAAAATATCGTAAGAATAAATGAATTTCAGTGTATTGTACTTTGTTCCTAATAAAAACCCTACACTGTTGCCAGCGCCGGCCCGGAATAAAGCCCCTGTAATAAATTGCTCACTAAGAAAGGAAGCCATCACACTAACATCCACGTGGGTATCTACGTTACGAACGTTTCTAAGAATGATCGATGGTTCTAGTTTGACTTTGTTATCGTTAATAGCAAAACGTCCACCAGCTTGTAGTATAAAGTATTTAAAATTGCCTCCATCATCTAACCCCTCTATTTCATCCGTTACCGTACGAATCAAGCTAGGAGCAGCGTAACCAAAGTGAACATCTTTATACTCCGCGTAAAGTCCTAGAGAAGTATCAAAAAACTTACGACCATTGATGTTATCAATAACGGTCATATCACCTGGATCGAAAAGATCAGTATCCATTACAGAGTTAGACAAAGCCATCCGTTGATATTCCAAACTTAATCCGGCACGTAGTTTAACTTCATTTACGTCTATTCCCATAGAGTAAGCAATTTGTCCACGAAAACGCGTAATATCCGCTATATTTTCACTAAAAATCATACCTCCTAATCCCACCTGCTTACCAATTGGGCCGTTATAGCTCAAGGCGTAAGTTTTAGGTGATCCTGGAAAAGAAGAAAATGCGCTACGCAGATTCATACTCAGATTATGGTGTTCCCGATCAGCACCAACAGTAGCTGGATTAACCAACATTGGATTTAAAAAGTACTGGCGATAAATCGCTTCTTCCTGCGCCGAAGCAGTTTGCAATAAAAATATCCCGGCGACAAGTATTAATAAATTTTTCATTTTATTTTATTTATGCGGTTCTGGGAAAATGTTCCTAGTAAACAATATTTAATGATCCTTTAATTTGCTGCGTCTGACCTTCACTGTCCTGATAACGGATGACGTAGAAGTATCCACCCTCCGGTAGCTTTGCCCCTTCCATATCCGTTCCAACCCAGTTGTTGCTATAGTTAGCAGCCATAAATTCAAGCTGTCCCCAACGATTATAAATTTCTAATTCAATATCAAATCTGTTCGCACAGCTGACAATAAATTCATCATTAAAACCATCACTATTTGGAGAGATGACCTTACGAACTTTTTCACAAGGACCAGCTAATAATTCTACCGTAGCTTGATTGACACAACCATTCGCATCCGAAATTACTAGGGTATAAGTACCCGATGGTACATCCATTAAATCTCTGGTAGTAGAAAAATCAGGGTCGTTCCAACTATAAGTATAAGGAGCCGTTCCACCCGATACCGTAGATATAATATTACTATTTAATTCATCCACTTCTAGGTCAATAGTGATTTCTACTAACTCTTCCACAGTACCTGTTCCTACAGCTGTAAGTCCTCCTGAGGCATCTGTAACCGTTACGGTATAGTTACCCGGTGCTAAGCCTCCGATAGTATTACTCATATTAGGTTGATCCGTGACATCCCATAGATAAGTATAAGGAGTCGAACCACCAGAAGGTACCACCGTTAGGGTTCCTAAGTCTCC
>CAZYAC010000271.1:0-7274 GCA_964645475.1 uncultured Saprospiraceae bacterium
TCGCATTCATCGAGGTATTCGTAAACGTTACGGTATTTTCATCCGAACTTGTCGTGAAGCTACCGCTCGGACCAGCTAACACTGTTATAAAATTATCCATGTTAACGAATGAGTTTCCAACGCTATTAGCTACGGTTAAACTTACGCCAAAATCACCTGGATTATCAAAAACAACTGTCGGATTTTGGTCTGTAGAAGATGCTGGGTTTCCTCCCTCGAAAGTCCAATCCCATGAGGTGGCACTAATAGATTCATCTATGAAATTAACTGTTAAAGGAGCACAACCATTGACGACATCCGCATCGAAAACAGCCTGAGGAGGTACCAATAAAGAAATAGTTTGAGTGATCACATTAGTTCCACAATCATTCAGTGCAATTAGCATTACATCATAATTTCCACCTTGCGTGTATATATGTGTTGGGTCTATTTCTGTACTAGTATTTCCATCACCAAAATCCCAATTATAACTATTGGCAGCCGTAGAACTATTCACAAAATTTACTTCTAACCCATTTATACCAAAAGTAAAATTGGGTTCTGGAATTCCCTGTACTGTAATATAATCAATGATTTCGTAAGAATCAGATCCACTGGTATTAAAGACATCCATCGAAACAGTAAAAGTCCCAGGAATCGGAAATTCTACGGTTGGGTTTTGGAAATTTGAAGTGGTGGGATTCCCTTCTTCGAATGTCCAAAACCACTCGTCGGGTATGTTGGTCGAAAGATCTGTAAAATCCACTACTAAGGGAGCACAGCCCGTTATTGGATCTCCAATAAATTCAGCCGATGGTGGTAAAACAATTTGGATAGTTTGGGTAATGCTTTGTTGTCCACAGTCATTAAAAACAGTAAAAATTACGTCATAGAAACCACTTTCGAAGTACACATTATTAGGTTCAAAAGCAGTACTAGTATTTCCATCACCAAAATCCCAAAGATAGGATAGTCCGTTTTGAGAGATGTTCACAAAATCCACTAATCCTAGGTCGATTGCAGTTTCAAAATCAGCTATTGGGTCCGGGTCTACATTTATAAAGTTATTGATTGTTTGAATATCTGAACCACCAGCATTACTCACTTCTAGGGTTACTGAATAAGTACCCGCTACGTTGTAAGTTACCGTAGGATTAGGATCAGAAGAGACCGCTGGATCTCCTCCTGGAAAGGTCCAGTCCCAAGAATCTGGTTCATTGGTTGAATCATCTGTAAATTGAACAACTAGTGGCGTACAGCCATCAGTAGGATTAGCAGAAAAGCCAGTCACTGGTGGCGACACAGTAGTCTGACAAGCAGTTAGACATCCTCCGACAAGACCTCCAGAAAAAGCATTAATCGCATTGGTAGATTGATTGGACCAGCAAGTGGAATTATTAACGGCAGGAGCCATGATACAACCATTATTGTTATCGTGGAAGGAGTCAAAATTATGTCCTAATTCGTGGGATGTTAATACCCGCAAAGACTGTGCGTTATTGGAAAAGTCCTGAAGGCAATGGTAGCGAGTACTGAAACAAACAGATCCGACCCAGGCAATTCCAATGGTTGGCCCATCAAAATTTCGGTTGGTCCAGTGCTGCGCAACGTCAAAGGTAACACTAAAACCACCACTATTTCCCCAGGCTCTAAAACTATTCAATAATGTACCAGCATCCGTGGAATTGGTCCACGGGTCACAAGAACTACAATTGGAAACAAAATTTTCGACGATGACAAAATTCAAATTATTAGTAAATTCGTCATCGTAGTTGGTCTGAACATTGTTCATCACTGCGATATTGTGATTTTGAACATTTACAGTTGAATTTCCATATTTGGTAAACATAGAAAAATCACTAGCAATTGCAATTTCTACCTCAAAGCAAGGCCCCATAGCAGATAAAGTGTTCTCATTATTTTTCTTTTTTCCTGCCTCTTCCACTTGTGCTTTTCTTTGTTGTGCTTCCGTTACTCCACAAGTTTTTCCAGTTAGAGGAATAACGTCCGCTTCTTCATATATGACAAATTGGTCGGTCGTGGCACCTTTCACGAAGTAAGATAATGGCTCAATATAATAAGTGGTATTATTGGTTTCGACCATTCCGTAGAAAAATCCGGGAGCAATAGTTAGGCGTACATCTGATCCTTCGATGTTAGCAAGTCGTCCTCGATAGGTGATATTTTTTCCTTTTTCAACCTCCTCAATTCCTTTTGAGGTAGCAACTCTTAAAGCATAATGATCGCTACGAATATCGTAAGCCTGAAGTTCGATATCCCAGTTTATATCCTGGTTACTATTCAATTTAAAGTCAGAACGATCCGCCGTACTTACATGCTGATGGATGGCTTCAACTGGTAAATGGAATAGTTTGAAATTGTAAAATTGTTTTTGAAGAACCTGTTGAGCGTCTTTTTCAACAGTTGGATTGGCCTGAAAGATTGGGGTTTGAGCATCAGATACTACTACAAATAGTAGTAGTATGTAAGAGCTAAGAAGATACTTGAGCATTTACTTAAGTTTAGTTATTTCCGTAAAAAAATTGAGAGTAGGCGATGAATTTATCTAAAACAGATCAATCAAAGGTACGATAAGGTGATCATAATATAAAATACTTCCTTCCGTTTATATTATATAATGTCATTCAATGGCTAATTTTTATAAATTCAGATAGTTTTTTCCTGAAAGGTAGTCTAGACATTTAGCTCAAAAATTTGTAATTTTGGCTTGAATTTTTCTTTAAAAGCCCCAAGACACTTTTCCAACTTTGTCCCTCCCCATTTCTTTAAATAAGTTCTAAAACTGTATTTTAGCTAAAACAGATATATTTTCAAATAAGCGCATTATAAATCCAAAAAAGATGAATCGCATTATTCTTATCATAAGTGTTCTTTGTTTATTTACTAGTAGTTCTTGTTATAAAAGAGGACCAGGTGCCAATAATCCATGGAATAAGATTGACTTCAATGCCATAGGCCCAATCCGAACAATGCACGCTGCACCAGTAGAAGTCCTTGCTATTACCGATCAGGAGTTTTTTCGAATAGATTCAGATAATACGGTAGTCGAAGAACGCCCAATCGGTCTAGCAGCAGCCTATTTTGGTAGACCTACACTTGGCGACTGGGTTTTCACTCGATTTGTTGAAAAACAACAAAAAAATGTAGCTGAATTTCATCTTGTAAGAAATTCGAATCAAATATTTGATTTAGTCGTCAATGATATTGACGTACCTGCCGGAACGACCATTAGTCTAGATGGAACTGCTGCTAAAGATGTAGGAGCCTTCAACGACGATTCGTCTCAATTGGCCTTCCCTGTCGAATTAAATACATCGGAAGGTAGTAATCTAGGAGTAGTCATTGTCGATATAACACTTAGCGGTACCAAAGAAGAATTCCTCTCTGTCGAGGTAATAAAGGTGGTAGATATTCCCGAATTGAGATCTAATGCTCAATTTATGAGCACTATTTCTTTCATCGGAGGAGCTTATTATATTACTCACCAAGATGGTGGTTTTAGAGTGACAGCAGACGGAAATTACCGCCAAGTAGTCAGTGGCTGGACCTTGGATGTATTTAATAAGGAGGGAATTATTTATATGACTTCTTTTAATTCTTTTGATTTCTTTAAATCAGAAAATAACGGCGTTACTTTCGAACGAGTTGGTACCACTTCTCCTGCCAAATATGTTTATCAGGCAGATGATCAGTATTTCCATCAGGATAATCGTGGTTTTGAATTTAAGTTAATTAGCGACGATTTTGAGGAATTACGCGACATTATATACAACAGAGATATCGAAAATTTAAGTGATAATTCCGCTTTTTGGAATATGATTTACATGGGTGGTCGGTATTATATCAATGCACAACAAGATATCTGGTATCTGGAAGAAATTGAGTTAAAAGAAGAATAGACAGGTAATAGATAATAGACTTTATTCTAAATAATTCAACTACGAATACCTATTCATTCTTGAAATAGCTGTCTAAACACATATTTATTTTCATCATAAAAAGTTTATTTTCTGATAATTCGGAGCAGTTCTTGCATTTAGTTTAAGCTAAAAAAGAACTGTTATCAGCGTGAAGAGCATTATCCCCATCCTGCTGCTTTTTTGGACTTCCGTGGCCTATGGCACGAATCCACCGGATACAGATTACCGGAAACTGCTTAAAAAGCTGGAATACAGCCTTTTAGAGGGTAATTCTCGTGCCCTACGAGATCTGGGCAGCTTACTGGATCACCCAGAAGTTAAGAACAAAGCTCGTCGCCTCATTGACCAGTATACGCTATTTAGTACTGAAGAATTTGTGATTGACAATCCGCTAATTCGCAATGAATTCCTTGGTTTTTATTATGATATAGCAGATTCTCTAGTTTATTCAGACTTATTAGAGGTATTTTATCTAACTGATCCATCTCAACGTAAAATTTCTTATAAAATCAGTACTCCCGAAAATGAGCAGGTTACCGATGAATCGGTATTGCTTAATCAACATATTCATCTGATTGAAAAGGCGCTCAAATCTGCTAACGATTCGCTAATGTTGGATGGGGTATTAAAAATTGGTGCACTTAAACGGCCAGAAGGCTACACTTTCCTTACTGATCTGCTCTCAAAATCACAAATTAAAAAAGCCAGATTTTCAAATAAATCCATCATTTACGAGGCAACAGCACTCGTTTTGGAAGAATATGTAGATATCAAAGTCTTGACAACTTTACTAAAGTTAATATCTAAGAATCAGTTTAGTCTTGAGTTTTCTCAAAAAAGATTGGCCAATCTAACCAATGTTCAATTTGATGCGAACAACACCAAAAACCTTGTAAAAAAATACAATCATCTGATTGACTCTTTAACCACCATTGAGGAGATTCGTGCCTACGGTTACCGTAAATTATTTAATACCCGACCTGCTTTTTTTACAGATCAAATTGACTATTACGGTCGTATTCTAACCCTATCCGTAAAATACCCATGGATTGAGTACAACGCTATCCGAGATCTTTGTCACCAACAACATCCAAGAGCGATGTATTATTTGGCTGGTCATTTATTCAAAATTAGAAAAAGATCAAATAAGCATAACAGAAAACTTGCAAAAACCATTGTCAATGAAATCAATCAGCTTACCCAGCTCGAGATTCAGGTAAACAACAAAGCAGGAGAATTTTCAACCCGTTCTTATGCAGGAAGAGATCAAGTAGCGCGCACCAATTATATGATTTACTGGGCCGCACACTATAACGATTATGAATGGGATGAAAACCGAGAACATTTTGTTAATAAAAATGAAGCTATCGAAACAACTCAAAACTATGAGCGATTATTTCGCCGGTTAAACTCTCGAAATGATTCGGTTGCCATTTCCTCTTTCATTAAACTAACAGAAGGAGAACCCAACGAAGTTATTGCCCTGTCGGAAAAGTACCGTCAGATGTTCAGAAACTATAATCAATCGCTCCCCTCTTTTCAATTTAAGTATTTGGAGCAATTGTCTCAGCTAACTTATTATTGTAGAAAAAATGATATTGCCTACCAACCGAGTGTGGCCGTAGCCAAAAAATTGGAAGCATTATTAAGGACGGAAGATCCTGTGACTAGAATTAATATTGAGAATGAATTAATCCATCAGTTGACCCTAAAAGAAATTACAGGTGTAGAGTATTGGGCTTGTTTGCAAGAAGGAAAATTAGAAATAAATTATTCGATCGGTCGAATTCTTGATTGGTTCTATTCCAGATCCCTCAAGGATATACAAAATGATAATCATCAGCTCAGATTATATTTGAAGAAGGCAGACATTTTCGGGAATATTGGTGCTATCGGTGCTTGTAATTATTATCTCAATAAATTTAGTCTAGAAGATGATACATTCCAGGAAAAATTATTGGAAATACAACAGACCGAAGCCGACGAAGGTATCTTAAATCAACTGACACAATTAATCAATGAGCACAATGAAGCATCCGATAATATATCCTTGGCTGGTTTTTTAAAAGATCCAACTGATATACATAAACGGGATATAAAAATCATGAGTAATCCTACACCTCAAGAATACCGAGACATCATCAAAGCTGTTCGAAAAACCGAAGATATAGCGGCTATCAAACGGATTTTTTATTATATCCGATTACATCCAGAACTGGGAATGGTACCACATCTATTCAGCCTTTTGGATGATGACCGTGTATTGGTTGACAAAAGAGGTATTATCCTAACAGTAGCAGATAATCTGACTCCTATCATGGAAAACATTTACAATTATTCTTTTCCAGAAGTAGAAGGAAGAAAAAAATTCGACGTTATTCCCTGGGAAAAAATGTGGAAAGAAAATGGTGACGAATACGAGCACTGGGCAAAGATATTTTTTGAAAGAAAACTAACTTCTCTTACCGAAAGTGAAACACTTAGTATCGAAGATATTAATCAGATAACCACCTCGATTCATTACGGCCCACTCTATCAGGACAAATGTTTACGAGCATTGAAGAAAGTAAAACCTGTGCGGGACATTCGCAAGCTACAAGTGAATCCAAAATTGTTGGTATCAACCGATCTTATGTATTTTGATTCGTTTGCTTTTTCATATAAAGAATTGGATAATATTCCTAAACTTTTTACCGTAGATCAACCAGATCGAATGCTTCTTTTTCTAGAACAAAAAGCCAGCAATTTTGACTTAATTAATAAAGGAACTTTTTATAATAACCTGTTTCGCTCTAGATGGTTTTTAAGTTATTTGGGCAGTGAAAAATTATCGCTAAAAAAAGCGGAAGAGATCAAAAATATATTAGTCGCGTACTTCAATGAAAATGAGTATTTGAGTGAATTCGAAGAACAAGTAACTCAGTTTAATATTGCTCAATTGGAAAGCTTAGGAAAACAACTGGACGCACAACTTATAGCTTCCGTAGAGATGAATACGGATCATGCTTCTATGGTTAAAATTCAGGAATCCATCCTAGCACGGATCAGCTATACGGACATTCCTATGGTAGTGGAATTATTACCAAAACTGGCGCCCGAATTGCAGGATCCAAATCGTTTTTTTTTAGTAAAAGACTTCGGGCTTCCTATTTTTGATTTACATGATAATCAAAAGCGGAATAAATTAATTGATCGACATACCACGCTTTCTCAGATAGATTTTTACCGAAGTTGTCTCCGCGATTTTGGGGTTGATTTTGAAAATAAAGCCCAAGAATTAGACTTTCAGAAAATCTACAATATTCTTTCTTATGATGCTGCCGCTCCCTTCGTAAGTAGTAGTGGAGGAAAACG
>CAZYAC010000272.1:0-4646 GCA_964645475.1 uncultured Saprospiraceae bacterium
TAGTTGGTAAACATGAAATGCTCGGCCAGTTTATCGAGCAATAATAGTCGCTGACTCTTATTTTTTTGATTGGCTAGACGATGTTCTAGTTGTCTGACCGCCGCGGTGTTCGTTCGTACCTGAGACATGACTTAGAAATAAATTAGACATTAATGCTAAAAAAATTAAGGTTACAATTGCTATACAAGTGTAACCTTAATTTTTTGATATGAATTTAACAGGTAGTAGCAACGATTATTGAGGAACTAGACCACCACAGGTATTCCAGCGACTACGTCGTTTTGTTTTTCTACCACCGATTAATTTTCCGAGATTGTTTTTCTTGATAATTTGCAAATCTCGCTTTACATCCATGAGCTTTTTCTTTTTTCCCATAGTAAAAATATGTTTGTGTAGTTTGTTAAATTGGGACAATGCCTTCCCCGCTTTTAAAGCGTAATGCTAAGGTACATTTTTATCCTAAGTATGCAAAAAAATGCTCCTCCTTTCTTATCAGATTAAATCCTCCAAATAACTGAAAATCAATAAATTATAAAAAAATATCATTCATTAAATATTACTTATCAATAGCTTAGAAACTTACAGACTTAAGACCAACTCATAAGCCCATAAAACATTTTTTTTTGATACATATAATATTCTACCGCAACTATCACACCTAAATCCCAATTCCCCAACCCGTCTGCTTTTGCGGTGCCTTCTCTCAACGCGCTGTTTTGACCACCCATCCGTTATCGGGGTTCTCTCAGTTGATGGACTGTCGTGCATCATCCATCGGGATTGGTCAGTTATCCAACTAGAGCATCATCCCGTTTTGGAGATTGTTAATTCTCACCATAAAAGCAGGTCGACGTCGTCTGGATACTTCGATTTGTTTTTTGTCGTCCATTACTAAATAACCTCCATCACCTTTTACAAATTCTCTCATAAAGTTGAGATTAATAAGGTGAGACTTATGAACTCGATAAAAATTATAATTGGCCAGCATATCCTGGTAAAACTTAATCGTTTTAGAAGCGGTTATCTTTTCACCTCCTTTCAAAAATATGTGGGTATAGTTATCTTCTGCTTCACAGCGAATAATATCGCGGATACTTCGAAAATAGATACTATCCGTAGCCGAAATGCTTATCTTCTCAAATGTATTAGGATTGTTATAATGATTTTTAAATACCTCTAATCGTTGATCAATTTGTCCTTTTTTACCTGGCATAATGCGAGCAATTGCATCAACCAATTCGTCCGGATCAATGGGCTTAATGATATAACCGATAGCACTATATTGAAAAGCACGAATGGCAAATTTTTCGTAGGCAGTCACAAAGATGACATCAAAATTTTTAGGTTTGGGAATCTTATTAAGCAGTTGAAAGACCAAGCCATCTCCCAAATTGATATCTAAAAAAGCAAGATCAGGTTTGATGTCAGGATTATTAAACATTTCGATTCCCGTAGCCACACTATCAGCAGTAGCAATCACTTCTACATCTGGACGATAACGACTCAATAGGTTTTTTAAATTTTTTATACCATTAGGCTCATCCTCGACGATCACAGCTTTAATAGTTGTAGGCATATACAGAAGTATTTTGAAATCAGTTTTTTAATAAACGATCATTTGGTATCCTTAGGGTATCATCGGCAACTATACTTTTGGGGAAGGAAATTAAGTTGTCATTCCGATAAGGATCTTTTTGCAGACAGCGTGGAATAAATATGAAAAATATTTAATGCAAAAGTAAAATAAATAATCGGATTTAATAAAAATATTGGAGTTATTTTTAGGGGAAGCTTGGTTTCTATTTGTTTTGAAGTTCACCTAAAAAGCCTTCAGATAAGGGATGATTGCAATCGGTTCTAAGCATCTTAGATTTTTTAATTGCGAGTTCACTGAACTTAACGCCATGCAGTAAACAATTTAGCCAATCATTCAAATGAAATTGCAACCATAGTTTCTGAATACTATCATCTTGATAATTCGTAGTTTCTGATAAAAATTGCTGCGTAAGTATTTTCTTATCGTCAGGTTTTTTGATAATTTTTTTGATAAAATCATAGGTGGCGACCGTAAAGGGAGTAAAAGCTTTTCCTCTTTTTAGTTTCCGCTGAAAACTAGAGAGCAGATAATTGACGGTCCGGATATTATCACAATCATAATGGTCGATAATCTCGATCAAATCCAGCAATATATTTTCGTTATGATGTGTCGGCTTAGTGATAGTTTGCAGGACGGATAATAAACTTTTGACTTTTTCGCTTTCGCCGGCAGTCATATTTGAAAGAATTTCAAATATGTGAAATCCTAGTTCAAAAACATTATCAACATCAATCTCCAATTTTGAACCGAGTCCAGAAATAGCGCCAAAAGCAGCTAATCGAGCATCTGTAATACCATGATAAAAATTATGTTTTGCTTCTATGTAGGCAGGTAAGTATAAAAACTTATTATTGTAATTTTCCTCTTCAAATAATTTTCCAATAAGGGTAATTACCTCATCTACTTTCTTTTTATTAACCACCATAACGTAAGAGTGTAATAGATCGCTTAGCGTTTCCAGATATAGGTATTTCATATTAGCGAACAAATACTCCTCTAATTGGAATTTATTTATTATTTGTTCTTGGAGTATAATACGATCATGAATGTTTTCAGTGATCAATGCTTCCATTTTTGCCAAATAAAAGGCGCTGGCATTATTTCCTGCTATAACTTCCTTTCGATTAGGTATTTTGTTAAGTGCAGCTATTATGGTTGATCGTGTTTTTCTATTTTCAGTAATACAATATGTATCGAGTAAACGAACCAATTGGATCAATTCTGTTTCTAAATTCAAAGCTTGTAATGCTTCATTTAGTGCACTCCCATCTCCTTCAAATGGCTTATTGACTTTTTGTCTAGAAATAAAACGTTCTAGTTTAAATTGATGTTTAAGGGCAACTACCAGTAAGGCATTTTCATTATTTTTTTTGCAGATTTCTATCGCTTTCTGAAGTCGTACGGATGCTGCTGGAACTAAAAATTGTCCTGTCAAGATATCTACTTCTTCTAGTAAAATTCTAATCTGACTTCTGACGGTACGTTTAGCATGATAAGCCACTTGACTCCGAAGAATCAGTTCTGTTAACTGTACTTTATAAACTTTGAGATTTTTAGAAATTAGACTGTTAGAAAAATGTGCCTTAACGACTTTTTCATCATAGGTATGCTGAGCATTGATAAAATCAAATAACTCAGTTAGATGAGATTTAGCAGAAGAGAAATGTATTTTTAAGAACCGCTTTTCAGCAGCACTCATTTTTTCAATTAAATAAAATAGTTGAGCGGAAGGTGTCTTCATTCTAAATTAGTGGTAGACCAAAGGCCTTATTATGAAATTAATATTAAGCACTTTCCATGGATGATTACATGAAAAATGGATAATCACCTTAATAGTGGTGACCAATACTAATTTTTTGGGGGTTAAGAGAAAAAATGCTAAAAGCCTAGATCAAGTTCAGTTGTTTAACCAAATTTGACTTATAACTACGGCCGATCGGGATCATTTTTTCGCCGACGTATAGCATATTGTTAAATAAATTGATGTTCTCAATTCGTTTAACAGGAACGATATATTGTTTATGAACTCTCATAAATTCCAATCTTTCCAACTTTTTCATCATAGATACCAGAGATACCTTAGTGACGAATTTCTTTTTCTCAGTATGTATATTACAATAATTACCATCTGATTTTATCCAGTAGATTTCACTGTATTTTATCCGATTGAGTACATTGTTATTTCTTATATAGAAACTTTCTTGATCGTTTTCAATACCAACTTCCTCATTTTTGGTATTACCTTTTATAGTACGCAACGCCTGTTCCAAGGTACTTTGGAGGGTTAATAAATCGAAAGGTTTTACCAAATAAGCGATGGGTCTCAGCGATTGAGCCTCAGCATAAGTGGCTCGATCTCGACTTTGAGTAATAAAAATGAATGGAATATTTTTTTCTTCTAGAAGATGTGCTAATTCAATGCCGTTCAGTTGGCCTTTAATCCCTATATCTACCAATACTAAATCAGGTGTTTTTTGGTCAATTTTAGTGACTGCATCCTTAGCATTATCAATTTGACCATCGAACCCATAACCTAGTTCTTTGATTAGCATTTCAATCTCGAGCGCAAAAGACAGATTGTCTTCAACAAGCAAAATAGTAAAGGTAGTCATGAAAAATAGAGAATAAAGAGATTTTATACCTGTAGCGTGAACAGGTACAGACCGACATAAAAGCCGATGAAATATGGAGTGCGTTCGGGTTGTTCTTTTTTATTTAAAAAATCAAATTATCTCGATTCTCTAAACGGTAATGCAAATATAAGAAATTATTTTAAAAACCCCTGTCTAGACACCTATTTCTTCTAATTTGTTTATTAAAATTCGTTTTGGTAAAACAATGGAAAAAGTTGTTCCCTCTCCTATCTTACTAATCACCTTAAATTTTCCTGACTGCATTTCGAGCATTTCTCGACAGAGCAATAGTCCCATTCCTGTCCCTGCCTCGTTTTCAGTTCCTCTGGTAGAAATCACTCCGTAAGTATCTGTGAGCAATTTATCAATCTGCTCGCTGGCCATTCCGATTCCTTGGTCTTGGATGTGAAGGGAAA
>CAZYAC010000272.1:4746-7271 GCA_964645475.1 uncultured Saprospiraceae bacterium
GATACTGTTGAGAGATCAAAATTTTATCATCTTCTATTTTTTTAGTTCGACTTTTGACTTTTCTTTCTAATCTACGGTTGATTTGATCCAACCTGTATATCCGATATCGGGATAAAGAGATACCGAGTGCCAGAAACCCTAATGCACAAAGACTAAAAAATATCCACGTATGGGTAAAGGGTTTAAGGATTTGAACGGTAATAGAACCATAATGCGTTTTCATTTTGATCCCAGCATATACCTTTATCAGAATTTTATGGGTGCCGCCAGGCAATCCTGTGAGTCGAATGTACTGATCTTTTATGGGCTGCCAAGCATCATGAATCCCCTCAATTTTATAAGCATATTGATTTAATTTTAACCGATCATAGTTTAGTAAAGAAATTTCAATGTTGGTAGATTGTACGTCTCCTTTCACCACCAATGTTTCTCCATTATTGACGGCATTAACCGCATTAATTGCCAAGTCATAAGTTTTGTTATCGGCCCGAGAAACATTGATCTTGGTTGCTACAATTTTACTGTTCAAATTTGTTTTTTCGAAACTCGAAAAGTTTTCAGGTTGAAAACTGATTAGTCCATTTACGCCTCCAAAAAAAAGATTCCCTTCGCTGTCTTGATAGTGCGCATATTGATTAAATTCGTTGTCCTTCATTCCGTTGCCTTTCAAAAAGGTCACGAGGGTCTTATCCTTTTTATCAAAACGCATTAATCCCTTATTACTTGGCAACCATAATTGATTCAACGTATCTCCATAAACCGTATAAATTAAATTATGGGATAATCCATGATCCATCGTATATTGTTGAACTTTATCTTCTTTTGGATGCCATTCTAGCAAGCCACCACCTCTGGTAACAATCCAAAAAACACGATCTTTATCTACATGAAGATCCAGCAGATGATTATAAACAAATTTATGATGGTCCACAATTCCTTTTTCCCAATCTAAAATAAACATTCCATTATTCGTCTGTAGATGGCAGAATCCATCCATCTCAACAAAACTATTGACGATCGAATTTTCTAATTCTTTAAATTCATTATATTTTTTGAAGGGAAAAATAGTATCTATTTTGGGGTCTAATACATATAGCCCACTAGAACATCCAATCAAAACGATACTATCAGGTGACAAAATAAAAGTCTTGGGTTTGAGATGGGGGGCATTCATTTTTATATACTCCACCCTTTGTTTCTTAATATCTATCTTTGCTATCTTATCCTCATACAAACTATTGTAAATAAAGCCATTTAGTAGAAGTCCTCCCTGTGAATATCCAAAGTGACCTGGAATTTCAAAAGTCTCATAATATCCAGTGTATCTATTTAGCTCATAATACCCATGGTAAGTATTGATAAAAAGCGTAGAGTCTGAAATCTCAAAAATTTCCCGTAAACTAATATCTAAATCTCTAAAATAGGAAGTAAACCCAGCTTTATTAAGACTTATATAGTTGAGACCATTGAGATCACCGTACCAGATTCCTCCATCTTCATCTCCAAAAAAATCATATCGAATATTAACATTTCCTTCTAGCCTAAATCTGTTTAAATCTGGATCAAGGACGCTCCTTCCATCCTCATAAAGTGTAATTCTCTTGTCCTTCCCTTCTAACCATATCCTCCCCTTAGAATCTTTCCCAAATCGACCTACCTCCAATTCTTGACCCGACTCAACACCTTCTCCTGCAAACAAAGTCAGCTGGCCTTTATTATCTATTTCATAAAGTATTCTATGACCATCAGTAATCAAGAAAACATGACCATTTTTATTAGGAAGGAAGTTAATAATATGTCCTTTAAAAGCTACTTCATAGACTAATTCTAACTGCTCATTCAATTTAATAATTCTGTCTGTTCCTAAAATAATAAATTCCGAATCCGACAAGGGATAAAGCACCCCTCCAGTGATCAAATTGGCATCTATTGGAATTTCTGTAAAGTGATCAGTGTAACTATAAACTTTCCCCTCTATCGTTGTAATCCACAAATTGTACGATTCATCTTGCTCAATCCTGCGCACACTCGACCATTTAAATGGAGGAACTTCTCCAAGATACTCCTCTATTGGTACAATCGTATTTTCATAATAATCGAGCACATCTATGGAGACTTTACGCCAAGACAGAACTGCATCTTTAAAAAACAGATCACGATTTATCAACCATAGATTTCCTGCCTGATCTTCTCGAACCTCATTAATATTATCGGATTGTAATTTATATTTTCCTTGATTATAGACTTCGAATCTTTGACCGTCAAAGCGATTTATACCATAATCCGAACTCACCCAGATAAATCCCCGACTATCTTGGTAAATATCCTGAATAAACCGAGAAGATAATCCATCATCAGTGGTATAGATTTCATGATGTAACCTATAATTATCCGACTGCCCCGGTGATTTTACCGCAGTCATCAAAAACAGCATAAACAAACAAAAATACTTTATCATTTATTTTAATAAGAATATTGAGCCCACTCCGAAAAGGAGCTAATTTCCAAAATTAAAGTTTAAAAAT
>CAZYAC010000273.1:0-7256 GCA_964645475.1 uncultured Saprospiraceae bacterium
TAATAAGCCCTCTCCATTCGCGTATTATACGCAGTTGGAGAGGGCTTATTACTTACAGTTTAAGGCTAATACCTCAATTACATTGACAGATTATAGATTTTATGAAATGACTCAAGTTTTCTATTTTATTTTAAACTTAGTAGTATAATTCAAATTCGACTCGCCGATTTTTTAGACGTCCTTCTTTGGTATTATTAGTTGCAATGGGTTTAGTTTCTCCAAAACCTTCAGAACTCATCCGGCTGCGATCAATCCCTCGATTTGCCAACAGAGTTAGACAAGAAGCAGCTCGACTCTTAGACAAATCCAGATTATCTTTATCTCCTCCTAAGGAATCCGTATGACCACTGATCTTTAGTTTTGCATCGGGATATTTTTTCATCAAGGCTGCAATTTTAATAACCAGTCCTTTAGAATATTCCGTTAGGTTGGCACTAGATGGAAGGAAGACTACGCTACTAATCGCTTCTTCAATTACTTTTTTCTCATCCGCCGTCATTTTTACTTCTGGACAACCATTACTAGCTACGGGACCTGCTCTATTAGGACACTTATCTTCCGTATCAGGTACACCGTCACCATCTTTATCGGCTATTTTTTCTGGACAACCATTATTACTGGCTGGGCCTTTTTCATCTGGACATTTATCATCTTTATCATAAACACCATCTTTGTCCTTATCTGATGGACAACCAGCATTCTCTTCAACACCTGCGATTTGTGGACATTTATCTTCGGTATCATAGATACCATCTTTGTCTGCATCCGCAGGACAACCTTTATTTTCTTTTACTCCAAATACGTCAGGGCATTTATCCATTCCATCTGATACACCATCTTTATCCTGATCTGGAGGACAGCCATTATTTTCAGCATTACCTCTTTGATAAGGGCAATCATCTATATCGTTGGCAACACCATCCTTATCAATATCAGGAGGACAACCAGCATCTGTTCCTGCAATATCTGGACAACGGTCTGCCTTTCCTACAAAGCCATCACCATCCATGTCTTTTTCCATTAATTCTGGACAACCTTTATTCTTTTTTAGACCGACCGTACTAGGGCAACGATCATAGTAATCATCAATACCATCGCCATCTCGGTCATTCGGACAACCGCTTTCATCAGCCAAACCAGGCAGGTAAGGACAAAGGTCATTGGAATTTGAAATACCATCATTGTCATAATCACCATCGTCCGATACGACACTTGCTACGGCAACTTCATCATCAAATACCTCTAGGTCACCAGAACGCTGATAACCGAAATAATAAAATAGCCAGCCAAAGAAGAAAATAACTAGAAGGGCGATGAAAAAGTCGTTTCGATCTTTTTTATTTTTGAAATCTAGGGGGTTCTTGTTCATTGTGTAAGTTGGTTATGATTGTTTTCTCAGATCAGTACAAAACAGAAATTAAGTATTTCTTATGGAAGATTTTAACTTGGAGAAGAGAAAGAAATACCCCATTAAGACGGTATTTTCACCAGAATGTCACACCAGATTCTATTTGGAATAATTAGGAACTGATTTCAGTCGAAAACCAGCTGTTTTTAATTTTTTTAGAATTCCTTTTTTCCCTCCAAGATGACCTGCTCCCACCGCAGCAAACAGGGTTTGTTCAGTTATTAATAAGGAGATCCGTTCGGCCATTAATTCGTTCCGATCATAAATCATCATTTTCCGTAGCTTACCGGCACTCTTTTTTGCGGATTTTAAAATCTTAGCAAGGTCTCCTCCTTGATATAGCTTAGATAGATTTAAGAGATTTTTTCTAAATCTAGATACATTTTTTACCATCAACCAAAGGGCTTTAGCCTGATAATCAACCGGAATCTTTTCCATTAATTCTATTTGTTCCTCAACTGTTTCAATACCCATCATGATTCGATCTTCCTGCTCGGCGTATTCCCAAAGGAATTGATCCAAAGACAATGGCTGATCCTTATTCAGTATACTCCCTGTAATAAAATTGGTCAGCATCATAGGTTTGGCCCGTTCGAAATGTTCGATATTCAATCCAGTCGTTTTCAGAAAAAAACGCCCAATTTTATCATACTTTTTTTTAGAATAAAAATCAGTCAGTATTTTACCTTCCGGTAGGTCCATCGACTGTTCACTGAGTAGTAGTTGTGCTTGTTTTAGATTTATTTCTGTAGCAAATGTATCGCAAGTATTTATTTTTTCGCAAACTAATTCTTGATAATCAAAGGCTCTAATATCTCGTACATGCATCGTCCCAAAAAGGTATGAGGTTCCAGGTAAACCAGGTTTATCTATTTGCCATAGAAGTTGGGGTAATTTTTTTTTGGATTTACTCATGCATCAAATGTATAAGAATTTGTTTAAAATTCCATTAATTGGCTGCAAGCGGTAAATTTTATTCTGCATTTCCTCGCCTGAATGATCGTCAGATCGGGCAGGGTTAAAAAGTCTTTTTGCTTTCGCTTTTGTGCCACAGGTATAAGTACACGTAGGATGCTTAGGCATCGCCTACGTTTTTTGTTTGCCTTATTCAGAACAAAATTCTCTCGCTTTCGCTCAATCATGAAACTTTAGATAAACTCTAAACAAAAAATCACGTGCCGGAACTTACGACACGTGAAAAGGAGTTTCTCTTATAAACTGATCTTTATCTTTCGTTATCCTGGCGTATAATTAAACGGCAAAATACGAGAATCTTTCACGGTAGATAGCGTCATTAATGTTTTTAAACGCTCGATTTCTTCAATTTGTGAAAGCGTTTTAAATAATAATTTTTCGTAAGTAGGAATATCTTTACAAACTATTTTGATTAAAAAGTCTGCTTCCCCTGTAATGATATAACATTCTGTAATTTCATCAATTGCTTTAATCTTATCTAGAAAGTGGTTTAACGCACCTTCCTTTTGCCAAGCTAAGGAAACAAGCACAAACGTTTTTACATTTAATCCGATACTCTGCTGATTAACTACAGCATGATAGGACTCGATAATACCGGATTGCTCCAATTTTTTTACCCTTTCCAACGTCGGAGCAGGTGAAAGTCCGATTTGTTTTGATAGGTCCAGATTAGTAATCTTACTGTGTTCTTGTAAAATTTTCAAAATCTGTAAATCAATTTTATCCAGTTTGTTATCAGCGCCTGTGTTATTATCCATATTTTAAATTTCTTGTTAGTTATTAATGCAGTGCAATTTATTTACAAAAAAAATAAAATACAAGCAATCAGGTGAAAAACCCATTAATTATTTGTTAATACTGGGTTTTTCATGAAAATTTGAAATTTTATTCGGACTTGGTTAACCATTAATTTAATTCACCAAATAAAAAATACGCCGAAAAAGTACTTTTCCGGCGTATCTGAACAGCATTTTTTATTAAGGCTAAAGTAATACTAAGGGAAAATTCCCAAAGCAATATAGTCGCTACTAATCTTCTGTAAGGCGCTGATAAAGGCAGCCGTTCGAAGATCTTCGACCTTTCTCTTACGCTTTTTGATGGCGCGAATTTGATTATAAGCCGTAATCATCGTTTCTTCCAAACCTGACCGTACCAAATCTACTTCGTCAGCACCACGGGTTAAGAAATCTCTTTCCTTCATTCCAATTGTTTTACCTGTTAATCTTTCGACCAAGGCCACAATATTCGTGTAAGTTTGGTTATCAAATCGTTTTTCCATCCGGCCAAAACGCATGTGAGAAAGATTCTTTAACCATTCAAAATAGGAAACAGTTACTCCACCTGCGTTAATGTACATATCCGGAATGACCATGATTCCTTTTTTTCGTAGAATGGCATCCGCCTCTGAAGTAACTGGGCCGTTCGCTGCCTCTGCCACAATTTTAGCTTTGATTCGCTTTGCATTATCAACTCTGATTTGATTTTCTAAAGCAGCAGGAATCAGAATATCACAATCAATCTCCAATACTTTTTTACGTTGAGACATTAGCTTAGCCCCAGGAAATTTAGTAATAGAGCCTGTCTTCTTATAATGTTTAAGTAGTTTATTGACGTCGATTCCTTTCTCATTATAGATGGCACCATCGTGTTCAGCGATACAAGTAATTAGTGCATCTCCTTCTTCTTGGAATATTTTAGCACAATAAGAACCTACATTACCAAAACCTTGGATGGCTACTCGCTTACCAGCTAAACCGGTTGTCAATCCTAAGGCATCCATGTCGTCCTTATGGCTACACGCTTCTCGAACGCCATAGAATACGCCTCGTCCTGTCGCTTCTGTTCTTCCTCGAATACCATTTTGGTGAACTGGTTTTCCAGTTACACATCCCGCAGCATCAATCTCACCGCCTTTGAAGGAAATATAAGTATCCAGAATCCAAGCCATCTCTCTAGATCCAGTTCCATAATCAGGAGCAGGAACATCAATACCAGGGCCGATAAAGTTTTTACGGATCAATTCTGCTGTGTAACGACGAGTAATTAATTGTAATTCACTTTCAGAATAATCTCTTGGTGAGATTTTCACACCACCTTTAGCACCACCAAAAGGAACATCCACAATCGCACATTTGTAGGTCATCAAAGATGCCAAGGCCATTACTTCTTCTTGGTGTACTTTTTGGGAGTATCGGATTCCTCCTTTGGTAGGTAGGCGGTGGTGACTATGCTGTACGCGATAGGCTTCAATGACCTGGTAGTCTTTTCCGATTTTTACTGGAAACCGCATCTGATAAACGGAATTACAGGCTTTAATTTGTGCCAATAATCCCTTGGGAAGTCCAGTGTGGGCTGCTGCCCGGTCAAAGTTGCTACTGACACTTTCGAGAAAGCTGACCTTCGCAACAGGTTGTTTAACTTTTTTAGCTTTTGCCATGATTTGTAATTTGGTCCTCTAATTTTGTTAATTTTTTATCCATATAATACATAAAACAAATAAGGCCAATAAAACCTACTACAATAACCGCAACCACGACATAAATTTTACCTGTACTACGCATAAAGTCGTGAACAGGACCTTCCTGGGCAGCAAGGGTTGTGGAAGAGAAAAGAAGTAAGTAAAGAAGCCAGCTTATACGATGTTTCATATAAATGATTAAGGTGGGTCAAACTTCGGTTTTTTTTTTAGGATTACAAAACTTCCCCCTAATTTCTTTTCGAAGTACCCAGTTATGGTTAGTAATTTCAATTGGAATTATTATCTCAACTACCACCAGAAATTTAATTTGAGATGGCAATGAGGTTTTGATCTGTTTTATTCTTTATGAGCTTTTGAGGTTGCCCTGCAATTTTCTATTCATCAAAATACAGTCTATCTCGTAAGGCGGCCATTCGCTTTAATAATTGAGCCATCCAAAGCCCTAGTAACAACCAACCAAATACAGCAGGATAGAGTACCATCCGCATGGTACTATCAAGATCATCTCCTCCGAATCCAGGATTTCCACCATTTCCAGGATGGAGACTATCATACAATCGAGGAATAACAAATAGCAATGGAATTAAAGTCGAAAAGGCAAAAATATTATATACATTACTGATCCGAGCTTTTTTCTCTTCATCGTCAAAGGAACTACGGAGGACAAAAAAGGCCAAATAAATCAGCATGGCAATCGCCGACATATTTTGCTTGATATCAAAATTCCACCAATCGCCCCAAGTATATCGGGCCCAGATAGATCCAGTGACTAGTCCTAATATCCCGTAGAGTACGCCGACTTGGGTAAGCGCTACCGCCGTATGATCGTAACGAATATCCAGGGTCTGTAAATATCTCCAACTGAAAACCATCGAAGACAATAAAATGAGCATCATGGCAAACCAATAAGGTACGTGGTAATAAGTATTACGAATGGTCTCTCCTAGCATCGAACGATAGGGAAAAGTCACTTTATCGGTATTACTAAGATTGGAAATGGGATTTCTAGTCCAGATAGCATCTATATTTTCTTTATCTGGATGATTGTCCGTTACACTAATTGCATCAGGCAAAGTAGCTGCCCCGTCCAAATTACTATTTACCCATAATGAAAGAGACACCGCTTGGTCATCACCTGGATAATAAGTAGGCATGTTAAAATGAGCCACTATATGATTATCAGAAATTTTCTCAATATTGGTAGCAGAAAGTGAATACTCTGTATCAATTGTTAGCCATACATCAATCATAGATTTCACTCCTGAGTAATTAGTATTATATCCGTAAATATTAACTTTACCTGGTTTTCCAGCTTCCAGCTTAAAGGGAGTAACACTATGAATTCCAGGCTTAAGTGGAACCAGCATTCCTACTGTAAAACTATACAGTAGCAAAATAACTCCCAGAATTTTCCACCAATTTTTCATCTAAATTTTATTAATAAAATCACAACTAATTAGTCCCTCCATAAAAAAGGAAAGAGAATAAAGGTCAAAGTTAACATTATCAAGTCAATCGCGAGTAAAATTCCAATGTCTTTCCATATCCCTGTGTCGGTCATCAATCCAAGAGCATTCGCCGATATTTTCAATAAAGTCATCAAAATAGGTATCACTGCGGGAAAACTCAGAATAGCCATCAAGGTAGAACTATTCGCAGCCTTCCCGGCGATCGCCGAAATAAACGTAAAAGCAATCGAAAAGCCAATACTTCCAAGAAGCAAGGCTAAAAAAAATTGACCAGAATTTTTTACCGGATCAATTGCTAAAATACTAAAAGCAACATAAGTTAAGCCACTGATTAGCAGCAGCAGTAACATATTGTAAATCATTTTAGCTAATAAGATCGCTGCGGGTCTTGCCAAGGAATAATAATACAGTTCTCGTTGACTATTCTCCTGTGCAAAACTTTTGGTAACGGCATTCACAGAAGCGAATAACATGATAATCCAAAACAAGGTATTCCAAGCCTTTGCGTCAATTCCACTAAAAGAAAAATATACAATAAAAACGGTCGAAACCACATACAACAAAATCCCGCCAAGCGCATATTTTTGTCGCCATTCTACTAAGAATTCCTTACGGATTAAAGTTTGTACTTCCGTCAATAAAGTCATATTTGCAAAGGTAAGTAATTAGGTGCAGTATTCTCGTCAGTAGAAGGTCAATTCTTATTGAAGCTGTTTAAGAATGAAGCACAATGGCTACGGCTAAGTCATTGATTGCCAATTCTTCACAAATTTTTCGGCACCTTAGCTTTGGCTACAAACCTCAAAATTTGCTTTGTCTTGCCAACCAAGCACTTATCCTAGGGTGTACAAAATCACAATATTTAGTTGCGTCCATTTTCAACCTCAATTTCAACTTCAAAAACAATTTCAATAGCATCGCAATT
>CAZYAC010000274.1:0-7238 GCA_964645475.1 uncultured Saprospiraceae bacterium
TAACCTGCCACTCCGGATTTCCTTTTAATCGCATGGCAAATTGGGAAGGGGAAGCAATCGTCTTATGTACAGGACATTTACCAGCAATCTCTAATAATCGAGCTCGTTGTGCATCGTCTAGATTTCCTAGTAATTCTAATTCAATTTCGAAGCGATCAATTCGACTACTGCCTTTCTCTGGATTGGCCTGATGTTCAGCATACACATCGGTTTTGCAATAACTCAGATGAACCAACACTTCTTGTAAATCCCATTTTTTTCGCCTGGCGTACATCTTCAGCGTCATGGCGGTACAAGCACCAAGGCTGGCGTTGAGTAGTTCGTAAGGCGAAGGACCGAAATCATTTCCACCTACAGAAACTGGTTCGTCCGCAATGATGGAATGTGCGTCCGCCTGGATTTCTGTCGTAAAATCTTCTCCTTCCAACCTGACCACAACTTCTTTTTCAGTCGTTAATTTTTCCGTTTCAGGAAATTCAATATACCGTTTTACCCAACTAGTAATTACACTGCCTGCGTAGAAAGCGTCACCTTTGTTGGAGAGCATATGATCTGCTCCATCTAAGGTTACAAAACTTTTGGGATGACGTGCCAGTTTGTAAATGTTAGCAGCATTTTCGATTCCGACAATCCGATCTTGTGGTGAGTGCATGACGAGCAATCCTTTGTTTAGATTTTTTATCACCGTCTCATGTTCTTGACTCCGAAGGTCGTCTAAAAATTGTTTTTTTATACAAAATTTTCTACCTCCGATGTTTACTTGGGCCATACCATTTTTCTCTATTTCTTCTGTTTTATCACTCAGCAAATGCGTAACGTGCTCAGGGTAAGAGGGTGCTCCAATCGATACAACAGCCTTGATACTTGGTATTCTACTCGCCGCAAAAATAGCCGCTGCACCACCAAGCGAGTGTCCTACAATTACAGAAGGCGCCTCGTAGTGTTCAGTCAAATAAGCGGCGGCGTCCTGTAAGTCTTCTACATTAGAAGAAAAATTAGTATCGGAAAAATCTCCTTCACTTTCCCCCAGCCCGGTAAAATCAAAACGCATCACACCAAAACCATTCATGGTCAGGGCTCGACTGATATGTTTAGAAGCGGTTAGATTTTTACTACCCGTAAATACATGAGCAAAAATCACAAAAGGAAAGGGGTTTTTCTTTAAAGGTAAATCAATCTTTGCGGACAATTGATAACCCATTTTATTGATAAAGGTGATTTTTTTAGACGGCATAATTTTTTAATGAATAATGTGGTTAATGAAAAAATGCGCTTTATATGAAAGAAGACAAGAGCCTAAAATTAACTTGTTTTCGACAGTAGTCATGGACCTTATCCTGAGGTTCTGTAAATTTAAGGAAAAATAATTCATACCTATATTTCTAGAATTAAAAAAAGCCCTCTTTTGTCCGGCAAAAGAGGGCTAAGAAATTCTTATTTTAAAGAAAAATTATTTCGGAAATTCGTAATACCAAACATCGGGATATCCTTCGTAAACGCCTTCTAGCATTATTTTACCTTTGGCATCGGCCAGGATAGAAGCAACATCTTCTGCAGTACGAATATTTTTTTGATTGATTCGAGTAATGATAAAATCTGGATCCATATTGGTTCTTTCGATTTTACTGCCCCGATAGATACTGACGACCTTTGCTCCTTTGGTACCCAATCGTTTGATTTCCTCGTCGGTAAGATTCCGTATTTCAAAACCAATCTCTTCTAACAAAGCATTGTCGAGTGCACTACTTACGAGTGCAGTGGTGCCATTCATATTTTTAAGGGTAACATCGGTTTGGTATCTTTTTCCGTTTCGGAAATAATCCACTTTAACGGTATTTCCCGGACGGAAGCGAGCAATCTGTTCTTGTAAGACGGGCATGGAGCTTGTTTTTACGCCATTAATTTTGACAATGACATCTCCTTTGCGAAGTCCAGCTTCTTGCGCGCCACTATTTTCACTGACTTTAGAAACGTAGATTCCTTCGACGGATTCAAGGTCTAATTTTTTGGCTCGCTCGTCCGTAACTTCGTCAATGCTAATTCCAAGAATCGCTCTTTGTACAACTCCAAAATCTTTGAGATCACGAATCACTTTTCGCGCTAGGTTACTGGGAATAGCAAAAGAATATCCTTCATAACGTCCAGAACGAGTGATGATGGCAGTATTGATACCCACGAGTTCTCCATTGGTATTTACCAGTGCTCCACCACTGTTACCAGGATTGACAGCAGCATCCGTTTGAATAAAAGATTCTACTTTATAAATATCATCTAGAATATCAATGCTTCGGCCCTTGGCACTTACAATCCCTGCAGTAACCGTGGATTCTAAGTTAAAAGGATTTCCAACCGCTAATACCCATTCGCCAATTCGAATTTTATCAGAGTTACCAAAGATTAAATTAGGAAGTCCTTTCGCATCAATTTTTAATAGCGCCAAATCTGTAGATGGATCTGTACCAACTAGTTTAGCGGGATATTTTCGATGATCATTTAAGGTGACTTCTAGTCGCTTACCCTCTTCGATCACATGATTATTTGTGACGATATAACCATCTTCTGAAATAATGACACCTGATCCAGAAGATCCTCCATAAGTGCCGCCCCAAAAATCAAAATCGCTACTTTGACTAGCTTTGATATTTACCACAGCGGGTGTCACCGCCTCAGCGGCTGAAATAAAGTCGGTAGGAGAGGAAGAAATAAAATTTCGTTGAATTTTTCCAGACAGCATTTCGCTGGTTGGATCACTATAATTAGTGTACATCGCACTAGGCGCTTCTCGATAAATGATCGTGGGTTTTTCAAAGTATCGATATAGGAAAACCGATAACGCAGAACTAAGGAGGGAAACCGAAAAAATCAGTGCAATATTTTTCATATAATTTTGTGTAGTATCAGTTTGTGAATTTTAAAAAGGTCCGAAGACAGACTCTACCCTTAAATATACAAACTTCTGTAATAAGATAGGGCTAAAATCAGCAATTGTGCTTCATTTTTAAACAACTTCTATAAAAAAACTGTGTGCTAGACACTTTACTATGGCCCTCTGGACAAAGATCTTAGCTATAATAACGCAATTTTTAGACCGGATAGTTTTGCCATAGAAAAGATAGTTTAATTTTATTTACGGGATACTTGCGTATTTTTACACGTACTTAAGCATATTTATTTGCTATGAGCTATTGACCTTGGCTATTGGCATTCGCGATAAAGGGAAGCCAATAGCTAAAAGCCAATAGCCAATAGCAAAAAGTTTTTTAAAACTTTTTCATATGGCACAAATAAAAAATCGACACCAACATTCCCCTTTTGAAGGACGTAGAGGGGATGAGTATATTGGTAATGAATGGGGCTGGAAATTTACATTTTGGGGCGCGCTATTCATTTTGGGAATGATCCTATTTATGTGGTATCGCTTTCACAGTTTGGGCGTTAGTCCATTGGATGAGAACGGTCATGTTATTTATCAGGATACATTAGGATTTTAATAATGGGCACACTTCGATATTTATTCATATTTCTATGTCTTTCTGTCTATTCGGTAGGACTTTCAGGGCAAACACCGGTAACGTATTTTTTTGCGGATCAAACGGTCTGTGCCAATGACACCGTAAGACTGTCTTTACAGGCTCGTGATTTTATGAGTGTTCGAAATTTTCAGTCTTCTGTCCAGTGGAATCCAGAGCATTTGGTTTTCCAAGCTTTAGAAGAAATTCATCCCCAGTTAGCCAATAATTTTTTAATTAATACAGATAGTGTCAACAGTGGAGGAGTAGGATATTTTTGGTTGGATAACTCGTCGGGAGACCCCTTGGTATTGGCTGATAGTAGCGTGTTGTTTGTTTTAAAATTTATACCGATCGGAATAGAAACAACGATAGAGATTGGTTTTGGAGAAGTGCCAACGCTAACGGAAACGGTGGTTGAAAATAATGGCGTTCCGATACAGGTAACTTCTGTCCAAGTTCCGGGATTCATCACAAGAAATGAAGTGACTGCTGAGGTAGAAATTCAGCCAGCTACAAATGGGAATAATGGTCAAATAAATTTGACACCTACTACTGGACAAGCACCTTTTACTTTCTTATGGAATACAGGGGCAATGACCGAAGATTTGGAAAACCTTACTCCTGATAATTATAGTGTTACGATCACAGATGCATTGGACTGTACCGCTAGCTTTGAATATCTGGTAGATATGAATACAGCCATTGAAAATGATTTCAAGAACGCGCTGTCGATAACACCAAATCCAACCCATGATTATTTAAGTATTCATTTTATTGAGAACGATTTGAATAGTGTTTACCAATATAAACTATACAATCTGCAAGGCAACCTAATCTTTCAAAAAAATAATATCCAAACCAATTTTCCAGAAAATATAGATTTACAAAACCAATCCTCAGGCCTTTATTTTTTAGAAATCAAAACAAAAAAGAATAATCAAGTTTTCAAAATCATTAAAAACTAAATTAACTCGATAAAAAAAAACTCTGCACCTTTGCGTCTTTGCGAGAAATATTTTTTTAAATTAATTTTAGGGATTAACCCAAATCAACAAATCAACAAATCAACAAATGACCATTCCATTCTACAAATACCAAGGCACAGGCAACGACTTCGTCCTAATCGACCAACGTACGGAGCGTCATCTTACTCGTAAAGACACGGATGCCATTAAGCAGATTTGCGATCGCCGCTTTGGAGTGGGGGCTGATGGTTTGATTTTGTTAGAAACACACGAGACTTATGATTTTGAAATGATCTATTTTAATGCCGATGGTCGTGAAAGTTCTATGTGTGGAAATGGTGGAAGATGCATTGTAGCCTTCGCCAAATATCTCGGAATGATCGAAACTAGTACGAGTTTTCTCGCCATTGACGGACCTCATGAAGCAGCAATAAAAGGAGCAAATTGGGTGTCATTACGGATGATTGATGTACCAGAAATAGAACAGGGGCCAGATTATTTTGTCTTGAATACGGGGTCTCCACATTACGTGGTTTTTGTGGAAGACATTGATGATATTGACGTAGTAGAGAATGGAAAAGCGATTCGATATTCCAAACGTTTTCGAGAGGAAGGAATCAATGTCAATTTTGTAGAAAAGAAAAAAGATAGCATTATCGTTGCGACTTATGAGCGTGGAGTAGAAGACGAAACTTTGTCCTGTGGCACAGGCGTTACCGCTGCCGCCATTGCTTACCAATTGACAAAGTCTACCGCCAAAGAAACCGTGACACCCATTGAAGCTAAAGGCGGAGAACTCTCTGTCAAACTCACGCCGGACGGAAAAGATGGAGCCAAAAATATTTGGTTACAAGGGAAGGCAACGCGAGTATTTGCGGGTGAGTTGGAAGGTTTTTAATTTATGTCGTTATCCATTTAATCAAAAAAACCAAAGCAATACTGACAATCAATCCAAAGAATACTTTCGCCAAATCCATCCCTAATTTTTTAAACGTAGCTGGTGAATGTTTTTTATCTAAGTTGTAGCGCACGGCAATTTCACGACCTGCTAATAATCCTAAAAATACCCAAGTGGTACTCATTGGAATATTGTGAAATCACTGTTCATAGATATTTAGTACTGTATTTTTATTCAAAATTGGATATTCGAGATTCTTAGACTAACCCTGATTCACATTATTAGTTTAAAGCATGTCCAACGCTCCTTGTAATTCTCCGGCCGCATGCTTATCGCCAGCTGCTTTGGCGACGGCAATTCCCGTTGTAAAAGTCGTTTCGGCTTGAGCAAACTTCTCCAACTTTTCATACAACTTACCTAAGTGATAATAAGTCCCAACGTATTCAGGCTGTGACTTTACAAGTGCTTCGTAGGTCGCTAATGACTTATCTAGATCACCTAATCCTTCGTATTCTTTGGCAATGGCAAAATTTATAAAAGCATCTCCTGGACTATTTTCCAAAAAACTGAGTAGCTGTTGTAGGCGTGTTGACTCCATATTATTGACAATATTTTGACTGAAAGTCAGCCAATTTATTAAATATTTTATTTTAAAAAATGTTTAGTATGTTGATTTTTAGAAAACTATAACTTTATTTTCAATTTTAGCGAAATTTCGCTGAAATAGTGGATTCGATTCTGAAAACCCTTATATTTGTGGCCAAAAGCAATTAGATTAAACCACTAAGTAACAAATAAGTTTTTTAATGGTTAATCATATCATAATTGTGAGCCTATTCTAAAATTCTTGCTCACAGGACATAGTCCCGAACTAGATTCGGGAGATCATTTAAACTCTAATTATATTTCAAAAGTATGAAAATCTTAGTTTGTGTCAGTAAAACTCCGGAAACCACTGCTAAAATTAGTTTTAGCGGTACCGATTTCGAGACGGCCGGTGTTCAATTTATCATGAATCCTTATGACGAATGGTACGCATTGGTACGTGCCCTCGAACTCAAAGAAGCGCACGGTGGTAGCGTAACTATTATTAACGTAGGTCCTGCCAGTAACGATCCGATTATTCGAAAGGGATTAGCTATTGGTGCAGATGATGCAGTACGGATCAATGCTGAACCGAAAAGCGCACTCACCGCTGCCAAATATATCGCCGAATATGCTAAGACGGGTGAGTTTGATTTAATCCTTACCGGAAAAGAAACCATCGATTATAATGGTTCTGAAGTAGGTGGAATGTTAGCTGAATTCTTAGACCTACCGTATATTTCTTACGCAAATCATTTAGATATTAATGGCACAACTGCTATGGTAAGTCGAGACATCGAAGGCGGAACAGAACAGGTAGAAGTAACCACACCCATCGTAGTCAGTGCAGCCAAAGGAATGGCCGAACAACGAATTCCCAACATGCGCGGAATTATGATGGCTAAACGTAAACCACTCAACGTCGTAGAACCAGGCGCAGCCACGGATCATGCTAATGTGGTCAGTTACGAAATGCCCCAAGGTAAAACGGCTGTCAAGATGATCGATCCAGAAAACATGGATGAATTAGTACGCTTACTTCACGAAGAGGCGAAAGTTATCTGACAAGATTTGCTACTAGCCGCTTGCTTCTGGCTACTTGCTTCTCCTAAATGAGATAGAAGGAAGCAAGTAGCCAGAAGCAAAAAGCAAAAAGCAAAAAGTTATTTTATAAACTGTATGATCGGTTTAAAAATTCAATTAAATAATTAAGCAAAATTTTCAATATAATGATTTTAGTTCTCGCAGATAGTCCAAACGGACAACTCAAAAAAGGAT
>CAZYAC010000275.1:0-5036 GCA_964645475.1 uncultured Saprospiraceae bacterium
GGATATACTTATCACCGAGAATTAAAAAGAGGATATATCGTTTCTAATCGTCCCGGTGGGAAAGGTAAAGAAGATATTTATCGTATCAAAAAGACCTCAGAAAACATGCTGATTTTTGTTACGGATCAAGAAACGGGTGATCCAATTTCAAACGCAATTGTGGATTTTACTGCTTGCGGAGAACCAGTTTTTAAAACCAACAAACGTGGAGAATATTATTTCAAAGCACTTAATGGAATGAACTGCGACATTTTAATTAGTAAGGATGGTTACCGTAGTTATAATTTTAAGTTAAATGCCAACGCCGAAGCTGCTGAATCTTTTGAGGTGCAACTGGTTGGTGAAAATGTGATTAACCCCGACGATTATCTTGGAAAAATAGTTGATGCCTCCAGCAATAAAAGTGTTGCCAACGTTCGCATCAAAGCGACCGATCAACTCAGTGGTTTGGTTATCGAAACGACCTCTGATGACCAAGGTGATTATCGTTTGCCGTTGGATCCAAGTAGAGGCTATTTGATCCGTTATTCCAAAGCAGGGTACCTCGATATCCACCAACAGGTTAATACAGAGAATGGTACCGACAAGAGTGTGCTTGGAGTAGTGAGCTTTCCTCCCGCTGGAACAAATACGGCCAATACCACACCGCCTGCTGAGAGCGGAAGTGGCGTGGCGACAACCTCCACTACGACACCCGACGAGCCCGCAGAGATTGTGGAAGTAGTGACCTCCACAACTACCGTAACCATTCCAGCCCCACCTCCTCCTCCGGTGGATGAAATGGCCATCGTTACCCAAAAAGGATATTCCGTACAACTTGCTGCAGTTCCTGATGGACAATCTGTGGAAGTGAATAAATATACAACGATGAGCACAGCCGGAAATGTCTATGGTCGCAACGAAGGTGTATATAAAAAGGTAAGAGTGGGAATCTTTCCAACTCGTGCAGAAGCTAAAGCAGCTCAAGCAAAAGCTAGATCAAATGGATTTAAAAGTGCATTTATTGTTAAAGAAGAAATTTCTAGTCTTCGTGATCTCGAAATTTACCGGGAAGCTATGAACGCTCCGACTACCGCGCCATCCGTACCCACTTATGACACTACGCTACCAAGCACCACAACGTCTCCACGGCCACCAGCAGAAACTGGTAACATTAAAGTTCAGATCGCTTCTTATAAAAATATGAATTTCTTTAATCGTGCTACTGCCGCTAAACTTGGAAAAGTAGAAACTCGAAAAAAAGGAGATTTTACCATTGTTCTACTTTCTGGTTTTAATAATCAACAAGCCGCTGAGTCTGCTCGTCGTGCTGCTATTCAATCCGGCTATAAAGGAGCCTATTTGGTAAAAGAAACAGGAGGTGTTTTAGAAAAAGTAGAGTAGAAATTTTTATTGTTGAAATGTTGAATCGTTGATTTGTTTTAAACTTGAAACAATGAATCTAAACTAGTCTCTAAACATTAGAAACTACCCAAGTTAACTCATCCATAAATCAAGCAATCTGCAAATCCGCATATTAAGGAATCCACACATAAATTACTACTTTCGTAAAAAAACAACTTCTCCCTGCGTATTCATGGTAATCATCACGCTCGGATTATTAATTGTTTTTTCATCTTGCCGCAGTTTTACCACTTGATCGACTCCGGTTAGAATTTCGGAACTAATCTCTCCAAAATTTCCTGGAAAAGGTTGGTTGCTAATATTTGCTGAAGTAGCTACTAAGGGACGACCTATGGCATTGATCAGCTGTTGGCAAAAGATATCTTTCACAACCCTAATCGCTACACTACCATCTTGGGCAATAGAAATAGGAGGTAAATTGATGGCACGAGGATAAACCACCGATAGAGGTCGTTTATGGTGGAGTAGTAAGGTCTCAATCCGCGGATGGACCTCATAAACATAATCCTTTATCATCTCTATGCTACTGACCAGTAAAACATATGGCTTTTCTGGTACTCGCTTCTTGAGATCATAAATTCGTTGCACCGCCGTAACGTTGGTTGCATCGCAGCCGATACCCCAAATGGTATCCGTAGGAAAAAGAAAAATGTCGCCATTGCGGATTCCATCTACTAAATACGTAAATTGGTGCTCCGGCAGGGAGGTAGTTGGTAATTCTGCCTTTGTCATAATGTAGGGTGTAAACAGGTTTCGTTTATATAAAAGACTAGTGTGTTTGTGTAAAGGTTGGGTTAAATGTCGAAGGTTAGCCAATATTCCAACCCGTATTTTTGACAATTAGCCTTAACTCTGCTATTTTTATAACGAAAAAATACCAAATTTTGGTAATGTGTTTTTCATCTTCAAATATATAAGCAATATTTTAACTGAATCAGAGTTAGTTTATTGTTACTATCCAAAACTTAATTTTTTGAAAAAGCTTTATCTTTTCTTTTTATTAGCTGTTTTTTCCAGCCAATTATCCGCCCGACATATCATCGGAGGAGAAATTACTTATCGTTGCAATGGTGCTAACGGGTATACTTTTACTATGTTGGTCTATCGTGATTGTAATTCTGGTGGTGCACCTTTTGACCAGCCAGCCAAAGTAACGGTATATCGAGAGTCCAATGGCGGGTTTTTGGAAATTAGAACCATGGATGTTGCTTTAGGACCAGTTGAAACAGTCCCCTTACCGGATGATCCTTGTACCAATGTTCCAAATGTTTGTGTGGAAAAAGCCACCTACACCTTTTCAACTAACTTACCGCCTTTAAACAATGACGACGTATATCATATTCTCTACCAAAGATGTTGTCGAAATAATACGATTGCCAATCTAAACGATCCTGGTTCGCAAGGAGCAACTTATATTGTTTCTATTCCCGCTCCAGTTACGGTAATGAATGCCGTGGTTGATTGTGTGGATGGTAATTCGAGCCCAGAATATGATAATTTTCCGCCCGTGGTTATTTGTGCAGGTGTACCGATTGATTTTGATCATGGTGCCACAGATCCAGATGGTGACCAATTATTATATAGATTTTGTAGCCCATTGCAAGGTGGTGGATTGATTGGTTCTCCTGGTTTTCCCGGAAATGCTGAGAGCTGTCAAGGGGTACAACCTAATCCGGCATGTCCTCCTCCGCATAATGAGGTAAATTTTGCCTTCCCAACTTATTCTCCTACTAATCCTATGGGAGGGAATCCTCTCATCGAGATTGATCCTGCTACGGGTTTTATATCGGGAACACCTGATATTCTTGGACAATTCGTAGTAGGAGTTTGTGTAGAAGAATACCGGAACGGTGAATTGCTGAGCATGGTCCGACGGGATTTTCAATTTAATGTGACCACTTGTCAGCCATTGGTGGCCGCTTCGATTGACAGTGATGAGATCATCAATGGTAATCAATTCCTTGTTACCTCCTGTGGTCAGAATGAAGTAGAATTTATTAATACGAGTGAACAAAGATCTAATATCGAGGAATTTTTCTGGAGTTTTGATACCGATGGTGATGGAGTAGCCGAGATTTTTAATGAGTGGAGTCCTACCATTGCTTTTCCCGATACAGGTTTCTATGAAGGATTATTGGTTTTGAATCCAGGACTAATTTGCGCAGATTCAGCGATTATTGCCCTAAATGTTTTTCCAGGAATTACCGCAGATTATTTCTTTGATTTTGACGTCTGTGTCTCAGGACCAGTTACTTTTACGGATGCTTCTTTTTCAGATGCGGGACCCAATGCGATTGTAGATTGGTTTTGGAATTTCGGAGATGGAAACACTTCAAGTTTACAAAATCCAATTCATACTTATACCATCCCTGGAGATTTTCCAGTTTCGCTCACCGTAACAGATATTAATGGGTGTCAGACCACCGAAATTATATCGGTGCCCTATTTTCCCGCACCTGCGATTTTGATCGTGGAACCTAGTACTTTCTTGGGATGTGAACCTGCTGAAATATTTTTAAATAACCTCTCTACGCCTATTGATTCCACTTATGATATATTATGGGATTTTGGGGACGGTAATACAAGCACCGAAATTAGTCCTACTCATGTTTATGAAGAAGAAGGTGTTTACTCAATATCCTTAGAAGTAACTTCACCCATTGGTTGTTTTGCTGCGGATAGTTTTAGCAATTTTATTACCATCTTAGCATCACCTACCGCAGCGTTTAGTTATTCGCCAAGAGAATTGACTTCTTTCGCTTCAACCGCTACTTTTACAGATGAATCATTAGAAGCTTCTAGATGGTTTTGGCAGTTTGACGAAAGTGGGACCTCGTTTTTACAAAATCCAGTCTTTGAATTTCCCGATACTGGCCAACAGATTGTAACCTTGGTAGTTACCCATGAAAGTGGCTGTACAGATACCACTCAGCAAATACTGGATGTAATACCGAAAGTTACTTATTTTTTACCCAACGCTTTTACACCGAACTTTGACGATCTGAACGATGAATTTATTGGCGTTGGAATTTTTGACGGAATGCGAGATTTTCAAATGCAAATTTTTAACCGCTGGGGCGAACAGGTCTTTGCCACCACAGATCCATTCATAGGTTGGAATGGCAAAAAAAATAATGCGGGTAAACTCGCCCCATCTGGCGTTTACGTTTACCAAGCCAGTTTCTTTAATCCCCGTGGACAGTTAATTGAACTAAAAGGCTATGCGACTTTAATAAAATAGTCTTTTGCCAAAGACAGGCTTTGAAACGAACGATGAAGTTTTATAAATAGTGATTTGATCTAAATCATTTTTTAAATAACTTCAATAACCAATAGTGAATGAAACCTACGAATACCCAGTTTTTAACAATACTGCTCTTCTTTGTCTCTTTCTTTTTTATAAGGAATGAAGCTCGTGCTGCCCATATAGTTGGTGGCGAAATGACCTATATCTGTCTTGGAGTAGATCCAGCTAACCCTGGAAATATGTTGTACGAATTTACCATGATTGTCTATCGTGATTGTTTTGGGGGTGGAGCAGAATTTGACGGGTTACCGGGAGGAGCAAGTACTCATATTTCTGTCTATCAAACCAACGGAAACAGCTTTGATTTGGTAGATGTAGACGGCCC
>CAZYAC010000275.1:5136-7228 GCA_964645475.1 uncultured Saprospiraceae bacterium
TTATCTGGAGGTAGTCAAAATAATGTAGCTCCCAATCCAGACAATCCTCCTCCTTTTGAAGAAGTTATTTTTGAACTACCTACGTATACAACCAATGAACCTTTGGCGGGTAGCCCCAAAGTGGTTATTGATCCTTTTACGGGATTGATAACAGGAACACCGAACGTGCAAGGACAGCATGTAGTAGCTATTTGCGTGGATGAATTTCGGGACGGAGAATTGTTAAGTACCGTACAAAGAGATTTTCAGTTTAACATTACCATTTGCGAAAATCTGGTCAACGCTGGGATCGGTGGAACAGTATCCTCAGGTGAAACTTATTTTCTTTCTTCTTGTGTCGATTCTACCATTACGATTCTTAACACAAGTTTTGACGAAGAAAATATTGACGAATATTTATGGGAATTTGATATTCCTGGATCGACCCAACCTTTATCTTGGTCAGAGCGTGATCTGACGGTTACTTTCCCCGGACCAGGTGAATATCTTGGTACTATGACGTTAAATCCGGGTAGTCTGGGTTGCTCAGATGAGGCCAATGTTCGGGTAGTCATTAGTCCGCCTATTGAACCTGATTTTAGTTTTGATTATGATACCTGTGTAGCAGCTCCTGTTTTCTTTACGGATATGACCGATATCAGTATGTTGAATATTGAAAGTTATTTATGGGATTTTGGAGACGGAGGTACCTCAAATGAACGAGATCCAGGCCACCAGTATGAGGAGCCAGGGGAGAAATTGGTTTCTCTGACAATTACGGATACTTTGGGTTGTAGTGAGACCTACCAGCAAGTTGTTACTTGGTTTCCGGCGCCTCCTATTATCATTATCGAACCGAGTACCTCAGTCGGCTGTCCACCGGAGATTATTACCTTCCAAAATCTTTCTTCTCCCATTGATTCCACCTATCTAATTAATTGGGATTTTGGAGACGGTCAAACTGCAATGGGTCTCAGTCCCTCCACTACTTATAACATTCCTGGAACTTATACGGTGACGGTGGATATTACTTCGCCTATTGGCTGTTTTATATCAGATACCTTTCCAGATTTGATTTTTGTAGATTCTCTACCCGTAGCCAATTTTGTCGTTTCACCACCACGTGGCGTTAGTAATTTTGATCCCGAAGTAGAATTGACAGACCTCTCGTTCAATGCTGTTTTTTGGGATTGGAAATTTGCGAATGGACAGGATAGCTCTATTTTAAAAGATCCGTTCTATGTATTTCAGGATACTGGTAAACAAGAAGTCCAACTTACTGTAACTTCCTTTTTTGGTTGCACCGATACACTCCGTCAAATCGTGGATGTAGTACCCAAAGTAACCTATTTTATGCCCAATGCTTTTACACCTAATGAAGATGGCTTAAACGAAATATTCGAAGGAGTCGGTTTTTTCAGAGGAATTCGCAACTATAAAATGGGTATTTGGAACCGTTACGGACAGCTTATTTACGAAACCACAGATATTAATACTGGCTGGAATGGCCGCTATAAGAATACGGGTAAATTGTCTCCCAACGGGGTCTATATTTATCGAGTCTCCTTTACTGGACCAAGAGGTAAAATGGAACAATTAGAGGGTTATGCAACCTTGTTAAAGTAGAATTTAGGGTACTTGAGAGAGAAAATTATCAGAATAAGGTATTCGACCTCTTCATTTCAGAGAAATTGAAAAAAAATATGGCATTTTTATGATAAAAAGTCTTATCTTTGCATCTCAATTCAAACCGCATAAAAGATTAGACATGGATGTCATTAAATTTGTACAAGACGCTTACGTAAAAGAGCCTAGAAAAGTTGATTTTAGACCTGGAGATAACATCAGCGTGAGCTACCGTATCATTGAAGGTTCTAAAGAGCGAATTCAGGTTTTCCGTGGAGACGTGATTCAGATCAAAGGAGAAGGCCTAAATAAAACCTTTACTGTTAGAAAAATGTCTAATGGAGTAGGAGTGGAGCGTATTTTTCCAGTAAATTCTCCATCGATTGCAGATATTAAAATACTCAAGAGAGGAAAAGTTCGTCGAGCTAAACTTTACTACCTACGTGATTTGGTTGGTAAAAAAGCCCGTATCAAAGAAAGAAAATTT
>CAZYAC010000276.1:0-7209 GCA_964645475.1 uncultured Saprospiraceae bacterium
AATCCTTGTTGCTTCCCATTGTACCGAAGTTTAGTTAGATCGTTATTTTCTGGATCAAAGGTACAAGACTCTGTTGGATTTAATCCAAAATTGGACCCTAGGGTCATAAGGCATCTACTATTTTTCTCCAAAAAGAAATGGTTCCACGATAACTCGTAAAACCATTTACTGTACAAAACTTTTCAATAGAATTTTTTTTATTAAAATGATGGCTAACACTTGGTTTATTGAGGCAAGAAAGCGTTTAAACATTATTATTAATTTCCTATTCTTCAGAGGAGTTGATATTGAAATTATTTCTGAGCCTTTAAAAATTCGGAAGGAGCTTTACCAAATTCTCCTTTAAAACATCTAGTAAAATAAGAGAGACTATTAAATCCTGTTCCATAAGCACTATCTGATATTCCTCTTCCTTGGATTAGAATAAGATCCATACGTTTTCTGAAATTCTAGTTCCATTCCCAAACCTGATAAGAAACAAAAAAAGTACATCTCTTATACATCACATGTGTACAAGAGCCTAATTTTCACAAAATTTCCCACCTTTTCCCTAAGATTTCCCTATCATTGAGTCAACAAGACAATCATATTATAAGATACATTCATGGAAGATACTCAACTAATGGATACCGTTGTATTACATACTCTCAAAATAGATCAAGAAAGATTTTACAAAATTTCAAATTCTGACTCCCTACGCCCTTTTTTTATGAGCATTGTCAGTGATTCCAACCACTGGATGTTTATTTCCAGTAATGGGGGATTGACAGCAGGAAGAAAGAATGCGGATTTTTCTTTGTTTCCATACTACACAGATGATAAGATTACGGAATTGGCAGAAATTACGGGAAGTAAATCTATCTTTCGAATTCATAAAAATGGAAGTGAAAATTATTGGGAACCTTTCTCCGATCGGTTTGCTGGTCGATACCACATCAAAAGAAATTTATACAAAAATAAGTACGGCAATAAAATCATCTTTGAGGAAGAAAATCAAGATTTAAAACTGACCTTTCGATATCTATGGAGTTCTAGTAATCTCTACGGCTTCGTAAAAACTTCTACCTTGATCAACCATGGTTCTGAAAGCGTCCGTATATCTGTATTAGATGGTATCCAAAATATTCTTCCTGCAGGTCTCAAGAGTGATCTACAAAATAATACGAGTAATTTGGTAGATGCTTATAAAAAAAGTGAATTAGAAAAAGAGATTGGGTTAGGGATTTATGCTCTCAGTGCCATTATTGTTGACAAAGCAGAACCCAGTGAAGCCTTAAAAGCTAACATAGTGTGGTCATTGGGATTGGATGATCCAACCTACTTATTGTCCTCGGCTCAACTTAACCATTTTAGAAAAGGAATGGCCCTCGATGAAGAGATCGATATCCGTGCTGAAAAAGGGGCTTATTTTATAAACAAAGATATTGAGTTATCTCCTAGCGAAGAAAAAGAATGGATGATTATTGCGGATGTGAATAAAAATCATTCGGCGATTGCGAAAATTTCTGGATCTATTCTTCAAGAGAGAAACCTTGCTAATCAAGTAAAAAAAGATGTCCTAGCTGGAACTAGAAAGCTTATTGAATTGGATGCAGCAGCAGATGGACTGCAACTTACTTCCGATCATTTTAGAGATACTCGACATTTTGCGAATACCTTATTTAATATCATGAGGGGTGGGATATTTGATCATAATTATCAAATAGAAAAAAAAGATTTTTCCCAATATCTTAAAAAAGCCAATCGCAATACTTATCAAGCCCTTCAGGATCAAATTAACCAATTGGAAGAAATTTTTACGCTCTCAGACCTGCGCGATCTTGCGACCGAAAATAAAAATCCAAATTTTAAACGCTTATGTTTTGAATATATGCCATTGCGCTTTAGTCGTCGGCATGGTGATCCAAGTCGACCTTGGAATAAATTTTCCATCAATACTCAAAGCGAAATCGATGGTTCGAAAATTCTTGATTACCAAGGTAACTGGAGAGATATTTTTCAAAATTGGGAAGCGCTAGCTCATTCTTATCCCGAGTTTGCCGAGAGCATGATTCACAAGTTTTTAAATGCCACCACTTTTGATGGATATAATCCTTATCGGGTGACCAAAGATGGATTTGATTGGGAAACGATAGAACCAGACAATCCTTGGTCTTATATTGGTTATTGGGGAGATCATCAAATCATTTATCTTTTGAAGTTTTTGGAATTTGTCCAAAAACACCAACCCGGAACTTTGAAAAAATATTACGATCAAGATATTTTCGTTTATGCTCAAGTACCTTATAAGATAAAACCCTATTCAGAAATTCTTAAAAACCCTAAGGATACGATTGAATTTGATCATGGATTAGATCGTATCGTCCGTCAACAAAGAGATATACTTGGGGCCGATGGTGCTTTGCTGACCAATAAGGACCAATCCATTTATCAAGTCAACTTCATTGAAAAAATAATGGCTACCGTTTTGACCAAACTCTCTAATTTTATTCCTGAAGGCGGAATCTGGATGAATACCCAACGTCCAGAATGGAATGATGCCAATAATGCCTTGGTTGGAAATGGAGTATCTATGGTTACGCTATTCTATCTGAGAAGATTTCTCAATTTCTTCAAGGTAGAATTAGGAAAAAATACTAGTCGTAATTTTTCAATCTCAAAAGAATTAGTAGAATTTTTTAAAAAAACAAACAAAACCTTCAGCAAACATCAATCTCTTTTGTCTAATCGCATCAATGATAAAGATAGAAAATCAATCATGGACGGATTAGGACAAGCCACCAGTGACTATCGAGCACAAATCTATCAGAACGGATTTAGTGGAACTAAACAATCAATATCATTACAAGAGTTAGAAGATTTTATAAACTTGAGTATTAGTTATTTAGATCAATCCATCCAAATTAATAAAAGATCAGATAATCTATATCATGCTTATAATTTAATGACGGTTCATGGGGAAGATGAGGTTTCAATCAGTTACTTGAGCGAAATGTTAGAAGGTCAAGTGGCCGTGTTAAGTTCAGGCTATTTATCTTCAAAGAAAGCATTAGCCGTTTTAGATGGATTAAAAAGCAGTGCTTTATTTCGAGAGGACCAATATAGTTATATTCTTTATCCAAATAAAGACTTGCCTCGATTTGTGGCGAAAAATACGATCCCAAAAACAGCTGTAAAAGGGTCTGAATTACTTACACAATTGGTGAAAGATGGTCATCTAGAAATCATCGAAAAGGACATAAAAGGAGTCTATCATTTTAATGGAAATTTTAAGAATGCGAATGATTTACAGGCGAGCTTAGATAAATTAGCTGCATCTTCCTATGCTACCTTAGCGCAAAAGGATCGTAAAAAAGTATTAGAAATTTTTGAGAATATCTTTAATCACAAAGCATTTACCGGAAGGTCTGGAACCTTCTTTGGATACGAAGGTTTAGGATCTATATATTGGCATATGGTTTCTAAATTATTAGTAGCGGTGCAAGAGTGTTGTTGGAAAGCAATAGACGATGGAGAAAGTCCAGAAGTTATTGGAAGACTATTGGAACACTATTATGAGATCAATGCAGGAATCGGGGTACATAAATCTCCTTCCTTGTATGGGGCATTTCCTACAGATCCTTATTCCCATACTCCTGCTGGAAAAGGTGCACAACAACCTGGCATGACTGGTCAAGTTAAGGAAGATTTTTTATGTAGGTTCGGTGAATTAGGCATTCGAGTAAAGGATGGCCATCTATATTTTATGCCTTCTCTTTTACGCAAGGATGAATTTTTGAAAATGGAACAAACGTTTGATTATGTAGATGTCCATTTACAACATCATCAATTGTCCTTAGAAAAGGATTCTTTGGCTTTTACTTATTGTCAAATTCCTATAGTGTACCAAATTGCAGAAACGGATCGATTAGAGATCATAGGCAAAAACGAAAAAATCACTTCGATAGATTCTTTAAGATTGGACTCAATGACTAGCAAAAAAATATTTGGAAGAACTGGTGAAATAATCCGCATAATGGTTTATTTGAATGAAAGGATTCTAAAATAGTTTAAGAGACTAAAAAATAAACTAAATCAAACCATGAGTAATGATTGAATCATTTTGGAAAATAATGACCTTTTCCTTCGTCCTCTTCCTGGTAACGGGCTGTAATCCTACGGCCAATGAAAAAGAAAAAAAGGAAACTCAATCTGTAACCATTCTAACGGCCAAAGATATCCTTGGTCATCCCGATTTTCTTGCCATTTCTTATGGTGGATACCGAAAGCCAACTCGCGATATTCAACCCACCGTAGAGGAGTTGAAAGAGGATATGAAAATCTTGTCTGCCATGGGGATCGGAATTATCCGAACCTATAATACCAAACTAGATCATGCCTCCAACGTATTAAAAGCAATTCGGCAATTAAAGAAAGAAGATTCGAATTTTTCTATGTACGTGATGTTAGGCGCTTGGATCGATTGTAAAGACGCTTGGTCTGAAACTCCAAATCATGAAGCAGAAAATGAAGAAGCTAATGCCGCAGAGATCGATAGAGCAGTGACACTGGCCAAAGAATATGCTGATATCGTTAAAATCATTGCCGTAGGTAATGAAGCTATGGTAAAATGGGCAGCTAGTTATTATGTGCAACCTTGGGTCATCTTAAAATGGGTCAATCATTTACAAGACTTAAAAACAGCCAACCAACTTTCCAAGGATCTTTGGATAACTAGTTCAGACAATTTCGCCTCTTGGGGTGGGGGAGATTCTACCTATCATACCAAAGAATTAACTGAGCTAATCCAAGCAGTTGATTTTGTCTCTATGCATACCTATCCAATGCACGACACACATTACAATCCAGATTTTTGGGGAATTACTAAAAAAGAAAAATACCTATCCAAGCTCGAAATAATTGACGCTGCTATGCAGAGGGCCGGAGAATATGCTCGATCGCAATACAAAAATACGGCTGACTATATTCATCGTATTGCCCCCAATAAACCAGTTCATATTGGAGAGACTGGATGGTCTACCGCATCAAACGGATTTTATGGAAACCATGGTTCCAAGGCCACAGATGAATATAAATCCGCACTTTATTATAAGTACATTCGAGACTGGACTTCAAAAGAAAACCTTGCCTGTTTTTATTTTGAGGCCTTTGATGAGCCATGGAAAGATGCAGGAAATCCTTTAGGTTCTGAAAATCACTTTGGGTTATTTGATGTCAAAGGAAAAGCTAAATACGTCTTATGGGATTTGAAAGACCGTGGAGTATTCAAAGGCTTAAGTAGAGGCGGAAAACCAATTTCAAAAACACATAATGGTGACAGAACCAAACTGCTAGAGGATATTGCTATTCCTCCTACCAAAAAACACTTAGTTCGTCAATAATGTGGTAGATATCACTTCAATAAAACTTGAGAAAAACGTAAGGAAAACAATACAATATTATGGAGAATCAGAATAATACTATATCTGTCCCGTTTAGTCAAAAAGTAGCCTTTGGCTTTGGGATGCTTGCCAATCAAATGTTCCCTGCTGCTTTGAGTATTTTTATGGTTGTTTTAGTAGAAGACTTAGGATTTTCACCATTACTATGGGGGATTCTGTATTTTCTACCACGGGTCTTTGATTCCATTACAGATCCAATTATGGGTTTTATTTCTGATAATACAAGGTCAAAGTGGGGTAGACGTAGACACTATGTTTTTTTGGGTGCTATTATATTGGGCATATCCTATATCTTTATGTGGCAATTGCACCCAGAAAATGGATTGACCTATAACTTCATCTATTTTTTATGCTGGTCACTTGTTTTTTATTTGGGTTTGACCATTTTTAGTGTACCCTATGTCGCCATGGGATATGAAATGAGTCCAGATTTTCATGAGCGAACCAATATCATGGCCGTGGCTCAGTGGATCGGCCAGTGGGCTTGGGTGATCGCTCCATGGTTTTGGGTAATCCTCTATGATCCAAACTGGTTTGTAGATGGGGCAGCAGGATGTCGAGAACTCTCTATCTGGGTAGGAATTGTTTGTATGTTTTTAGGCTTAATTCCAGCGATATTCATAAAAAGTAATTCTACCCTTGAGGATAGCAGTCTGTCACCGTTGAGTATGCGTAATATAAGCAGTAGCTTGATGGATATATTTATTGGTTTTAAGGAAGCTTTTAATAATTTACCTTTCCGAAAATTATGTATTGCTACCTTTTTAATTTTCAATTCTTTTCAAACTATTGCAGCGTTTTCATTTTTTATTATCGTGTATTATATGTTTGAAGGAGATCCAGGAGCCGCAGGTTTTTGGCCTACCTTACACGGATGTTTAGGCGCTCTTGCAACAACTTTTATTGTCATACCAATCATAACAAAGATTTCTAAAATAATAGGTAAAAAACAAACCTTCCTTATTTCACAAGGCATCTCTATAATAGGATATATTCTTTTCTGGTTTTTATTTGTTCCGGGCAAACCCTATCTATTTTTATTCGCCCTTCCGTTCTTTGCTTTTGGCATTGGAGGTTTATTTACCTTGATGATGTCCATGACGGCTGATGTCTGTGATTTAGACGAATTGAATACCGGAAAAAGACGAGAAGGTATTTTTGGTGCCATCTATTGGTGGATGGTAAAATTTGGTTCCGCCTTCGCAGGACTGCTTAGTGGATTAATTTTTTCACTCGTTGGATTCACACCAGGAGCAGAGTCACAACCGGAAGGCGCGGTTACAGGAATAAGAATCTTCTATTCTGCGCTGCCCATTCTAGGAACCTTATTTGCGATGTATGTGATGCGGAATTACGATCTATCCGAAGAAAAGGCGCAGGAAATCAGAGAACAGCTCGAAGAGCGGAAGGGGAAAGATCAAATGGTTTAGCAACTAGCCAAAAGGTGTAATATGAAAGTTTTCAACCTATGAATTTTTAATTATGTTTTTCCACGCAAATAAAGATCCGATAATAAAAAATCTTAAAACTAAAAAAACTTACAATAAAATTTTCAACGGGTAGTTTAGTAAGCGTATAAACGAAATTATAAAGCTATAAAAACTAAACTATGTCTTTCATTTTTAACGCTAAAAGCGCATTATTCGTAATTTTTGGTATCCTCACATTCCTTGCTTGTAATAAGGACAAAAACAATACACTTTACGAATCACTCAATGACTTTTTTGACAGTCAATTAAATGAAGCAATTCGATTGTTAGATTAAGGC
>CAZYAC010000277.1:0-7183 GCA_964645475.1 uncultured Saprospiraceae bacterium
TTCTCATCCGCCGCACTTCCCGTCAAGGCCACTAAATTATTCGGCTCTACATAAAAACTCACATCGGTTGGAGGCAAGCACTGACCGTCGTCACAAGTCATAAAAAGTAAATACCCTTTGATCGGTTTGGTAGTGTCGGTAACTTTAACGCGTTGTTTAAAATCAACTTGCTTTTTAAATTTAATGACCTCCATGTCAAAAAATTCATCATGACCAGCCTTGCGATAATCACTGATTTCTTCGTTTTTCCCTACGAGCGTAAAAGCATCCGAAGGATCATAGTTGAATTCTGTTTTTTGTGGACCATCATCACTTTCTAGATATTGAGAATAAACATACCAACCATCGTCGATCCTAGCCTGGTAAGTAAGGTCGTAAGTATCGTCGGTCACTTTATCAATCTTCATGCTCCACTTAACTGGATCAAGTATACCACCAGATTCCATAGTTGCCTGTGGCGCTACAGGAGCAGGAGTTGTTGCTTCGACCGCTGGAGCGGTGGCTTCGACTTTTTTAGTCGGTGCTGTTTCAGCTTTAGGCGCTTCTTTTTTTGGTGCTTTTTGAGCAATAACAGGCTTAGTCGGTTTTGGTGTAGAAGTATTTTGTGGAGCAGAAGGAGTCACTCTCTCTGCTACTTGTTCTGTGACTTTAGGGACGCTTGGTGGCGTAGGGGCAGCTGCTGGGGGAACTTCTACTATTTTGGTCGCAGCTCCCGTTCCGTTTCCGGCATCCGTGGCAGCATCGGCGCCACCGGACATTTTATTTTCCAGCGTAAACTCAAAATCTACCATATCTGGCGGTAGACATTTAGTGGCATCGCAACTCATGAATTCGAAATATCCAACTATTGGTTTGCTATAATCGGTAACTTTTACCTTTTGGGTAAAGACTGCTTTTTTGTAAAACTTAATTACGTTCATATCAAAAAGCTCGTCGTATCCTTCTTTTTTATTTCCGGTTTCAACATTTTTTCCCACGAGGCTGTATCCGTCTGGTTTTTCAAACTCAAAAGTAGTTCGAACGGGACCATCGTCACTTTCTAAATACTGAGAATAAATAGACCAGCCATCGTCAATGGTGGCAGTGAAGATAAGATCAAATTCTCCGTCAGCAGTTTGCTGATGCGTCGTGGTCCATTTGACAGGATTATAGATTTGGGCTGATAGATTAACGGAAAAGAATGTTAATAGGATTACCCAAAGAATGGCAAATTTGCGCATGATAGATAGTTTTTCTGGTCTTTATAAAAATTGGCAACCAGAGAATCCCGGTTGCCAATTTGTATGATGTCCACAATTTAGTGGATAAATAGCTTAATCGAAAAAATTAAGATGAATTTAAATATAATTTAACGCCATATTAAGACAAAATCGACAAATTAGGGATGCAATTCTGTTTTAAAGGAATTTTCTATCGTAATGAAATATTAAAATCTACATCCTTAGGAGGCAGGCAGCTAGTCTCATCACAGGCCATATAAGTAAGAAGTCCGCTAATCGTTTCAGATGAATTGCCTACTTTGATCCGTTGAGTAAATTGCGCTTTCTTACTGAATTTGATGAGGTTCATCCCAAATAATTCGTCATAGCTTTCTTTTTTATGGCCAGATTCTGCGGTTTTTCCAATCAATTGGAGATTTCCAGATGGTTGAAACTCAATTTTGGTTTTTATCGGACCCTCATCACTCTCTAGGTATTGGGAGTAGACCGACCAACCTGTTTCAATATTGGCAATAATCACCAAATCATACTCTTGATCGCTGATTTTTTCAGCTGTAAAAGACCACTTTACAGGGATTTCTTGAGCAGTAAGCAAGTTGCCAGCTAAGATAAAAGTTAAGAAAAAGAATAAATGCTTCATCTTTATATATATTACAAATTAATTTAATTCAAACATTGACAAACTTCTTGCCAAAGCAAAAATTGCCTGTTTTCAGGCTTAGGTAATTATATATGTTCGTGGATAAATAGTAGGTAGGGAATCATTTGTCGAACTCGATGAGGTGATGAACTGCCATATTCATCCGCTTCGCAAGAGTTTCTAAACGGTCTGCAAGATAAACTTATTTTTCTAAACCTGAATGACCTGAAAATTATTGAACTGTTAAATTCCGAAAGGATGTCATTTTTATAAAAAACGGAAATAGATATTTCTCTACCAATAAAATGAAAATTGCAGCACGAGGAGACCAATTAGTAGCAACAGATGGATACTTTCCGCGATTGGAGGACGGGCGTTTTGAAAATTGAAAGAAAGGAGAATGCCAGCAGTCGGGACCAAGATCAGCAGATGGTCTAGACGGATATTTGCTTGAAATAATAGGGGAAACGCCGATAGCAACAGCCCAGTAAATAAAACATTGATATGTTTTTGCTGTTGGATATTTTTCTTTTTTGTATAACCATTATAGCTCAAAATAAAAGTTGCCAAGAGTAATCCCAGTAACCCCATTTTAATATAAAAAATAAGGTCTGGCGTACCCTCTAAATCTAAAAATCCAAAGCTCGCTTGCATTTGTTTTTGCCAAAATTCAGCAAATTGATCGGTTAGAAAAAAATAAGTGCCCGTCAAAATATAAGGTGTAAAGAGGCCAGAGATAGCCATAAGTTGTTCCTTTATATTAAAGGACCGCAGAATTCCTAATCCAGCCATTCCTAGAATAAATAAAAATAAATGGGAGCTGTAAAATAAACTGGCTACCCCTGCCCACAATCCGATATTAAAGATTGCCCCTGCCGCCGAATATTTTCGGTAAGAGGAAAAGAGTTCCATTAGGACGATGATGTAAAAGGTGTTGGCCAAAATTAGAGGAGAGAGATACAAAAATTCACTAAAGGCCGAAGATAACAATACATAAAACATCCCCGGTAATAGACTTATCTCTTTTGCTATCCGGTTTTTTCCTACCATAATATTGATGAGGATAGCCTGAATGAAGACTAAAATGGTCGCCAACACAAAACCTTCTGTACTAAAAGGCGGAACCCACTGGTAGAGCAATTCAGTAAAAATTCCTGGCTGACTCAAAGTGAATGTTTCGGATTGCATAAACACCGAACCCCGGACGACTACTGCATACAGAAGCAAAAAGATATTTGCCATAAATTGGTTGGTTCGGAAGAGTGCCAGCACCGGTTTAATGTTTGTTCAGCCGTAAAGTTAAAATTTTCTCGTTGTCGAATAAAAAAACACGGCAACAATCAGATAAAATATGGTGTTTAGAATAAAAACGATAAATAGAATTGAGTGACAAGACAAAATTATAGTTCAGGATGTCTTTGTACTTGTTCTAATGTTGTATTTTGCGACCAATTAAAATAATCAAACAGGCGAATGGGGAAGTCTTTAGCTGATATCAAACAACCGATAGCGAAAGAACTTGATATCTTCGAGGATAAATTTCGGGATGCACTACGAAGCCCAGTTCCACTGTTGGATAAGATCACCTATTATATTGTTCAGCGTAAAGGCAAGCAGGTCCGCCCTATCTTTGTCTTTCTGGTTGCCAAACTCTGCGGTGAACTAAAAGAAAGTACCTATACTGCCGCCTCTTTTATCGAGATTCTCCATACGGCTACGCTTGTGCACGACGATGTTGTAGACGATTCCTTCGAGCGTCGTGGCATGTTCTCTATTAATGCTTTATGGAAAAATAAAATTGCTGTCATTGTCGGTGATTACTTTCTCGCTCAAGGTATGTTGCTGGCGATTAAGGAAGAACAATATCAATTACTAGGGATTATCTCCAATGCTATCAAAGAAATGAGTGAAGGGGAACTACTACAACTAGAAAAAGCCCGCCGACTCGATATCGACGAAGCGGTTTACTACGATATTATCCGTCAAAAAACGGCCTCCCTCATCGCTTGTACTTGCGCCTCTGGTGCCGCTTCTACCACAAATGATAAAGAAGTCATCGAAAAAATGAGATTATTTGGGGAGAAAATCGGAATCGCCTTTCAAATTCGAGACGACCTCTTTGACTATGGAACCGACGATGTCGGAAAACCACTTGGTATCGATATCAAAGAAAAGAAAATGACTCTGCCGCTTATCTATGCGCTCAACCACGCCAGCAAGTCTGATCGTCGTCGTATTATTAATAATGTTAAACGCCATAACGAAAAACCTGATAAGGTACGCGAGGTCATCGAATTTGTTCGACAAAGTGGAGGCTTAGAATATGCCGAAGACGTGATGCATCGTTATCGTCAAGAAGCCTTCGATCTCTTACACACCTTTCCAAAAAATGAAATTCGTAACGCACTGGAAGATCTCGTACTTTTCGTTACCGAACGGAAGAAATAGATTCTTCTCTATCCTAATAAAATCGATTATTTTGATCTCCTCCAATTTTTAGTAACGAAGTTGTTTAAAATTGTGCTTCATTTTTAAATAACTTCAACAATAAGTGCGTTGATATGCAACTTTGGTCTAAAGAATTTGTGTTTTGGTCTAGAATAATACTTTTCCAATAACTGGACCTATGTATCTTTGTCCTGTATTCGTTTTGTAATAAAAACATATTCAATAACTAAAATAACTACTCGATTTTTTAAACTAGAAATCAAACATGAAAAACCTATTTACCTTTCTACTCTCTTGTTGCTTTCTCTTTTCGCAAGCACAAAATGCCTCAATTACAGGAACCTTACAAAACGATCAGCAAGAACCTGTTCAGTTTTCTAATATCATTCTCTACCAAAGCGCAGATAGCAGCCTAGTTAAAGTGGAACCATCCGATGACGAAGGAAAATTTCGTTTTAGTGGACTTAGTGCAGGCAATTATTATTTAGTGGCTACTTATGTTGGACTAGCTGATTTGAAGGAAACGGGGCTTAACTTAACCGATGGACAGACACTGGAATTGGGTACACTCACCTTTCAACCCACTGCCGTCGAATTGACGGGTGCTACCGTAACTGCAACCCGAGCGATGGTGGAGGTCAAGCCAGATCGTACCGTTTTTAATGTCCAAGGAACTATCAATAGTACTGGGTCGGATGCCATCGAATTACTCCGAAAAGCACCTGGTGTTATGATTGACAATAATGACAATATTAATGTGTTAGGACGTTCTGGAGTTTTACTGTATGTTGATGGCAAACGATTACCATTGACTGGTGAGGATTTAAAAGCTTATTTACAGAGTTTACCTGCGGATCAAATTGATCGTTTTGATATCATCACTAATCCAGGGGCTAAATACGAAGCAGAAGGAAATGCAGGAATTATTGATATTCGACTTAAAAGAGATGAGAAGTTAGGAACCAATGGTTCGCTGAACTTAACAGGTAGTAAAGGACGATTTGCACGATATAATGTAGGAGGATCTATTAATTATCGTAATAAAAAATTGAATTCTTTCGCGACGTTTGGTCAAAATGATGGCATGCGTTTTAATAGTCTTGCTTTTAATAGTCAGCAAAATAATATCATTCTAAATGAAACCAATAATACTGACAACACGAGAAATGGATTCAACTATCGTGTAGGCACTGACTTTTTTATTGGTAAAGAACAAACACTTGGATTTCTCGTTAGCGGAAATTATAGCAAGAATAATGGCGACGGTGCTAATCGAATTGAGATTTCTCCAATTAATTCACCTAGTAATATTGACAGTATTTTAGTGGCGAGCTTAATAAGTGAAAATCGTCGAAACCAAAATACATTTAATCTAAACTATCGGTTTGCTAATAAAAAAGGTCGGTCTCTAAATCTCGATGCCGATTACGGAAAATATACGCTTGAAAGTGATCAACGACAACCTAATCAATATTTTAATGACAAAGAAGATGTTTTGTTAACAACTATTATCAACACTTTTGAAACACCTTCTGATATTGACATTTATACTTTCAAAGCAGATTATGAAGATCGCTTATTAAATGGGAAAATAGGATTAGGTACTAAGTTCAGTAAAGTAATTTCGGATAATACCTTTTTGTTTTTTGATGAAATTGATAATGTTGAAATACGAGATGATGAAGCGTCTAATATTTTTAAATATGACGAAACGGTTTATGCCGCTTACGTAAACTATGCTCGATCTATTAATAAAAAATGGAGTTTTTCAGTTGGATTAAGAACAGAGTTGACGGACGCAATTGGAAATTTAACACCCTTTGCTGAAGAAAATCAAAAACCACCAGTACTTCAAGACTATCTAAGTTGGTTCCCAAGTGCAGGACTTACTTGGCAAGTAAATCGCACCAATGTGTTATCATTGAACTATGGGCGTCGAATCAACCGACCCGATTATAATGTACTCAACCCATTCAGAAATCAATTGAGCGAACTATCTTTCCAAGAAGGAAATCCAAACCTATTTCCTGAAATCGTTAATAATCTAGAACTAGGTTATACATTAGCATATCGCTATAACTTTAAATTAGCGTATAGTAAAACTTCCGATCAAATCACGCGCTTAATTGAACCAAATAGCCAAGATTCACGTGCAAGCTCCATTAGTTGGCGAAATATTGCTTCACAAACAGTGGTTAATTTTAATATCAGTGCCCCCGTCCAGATTACGAAATGGTGGAGTGGATTTTTTAACGGAAGTGCTTCTTATATTGATAATCAAGCAGATTATGGTAATGGTGCCGTAGTTGATGTACAAGTTTTTAATTATAATATTTTTCAACAGCATACTTTTACGTTACCCAAAGGGTTTAAAGGAGAAATTAGTGGGTGGTATAGTGGCCCAGGTGTATGGGGAGGTGTTTTTGAATTTGAAGATAGTTGGAGTTTGAATCTTGGTCTTCAAAGAAAATTTTTAAACGATCAACTTAATGTTAGAATAAGTGCTAGTGATATATTTTTCCAATCTGGTTGGAATGGCGTTTCAGAATTTAATGGATTGATTTCAACAGGAAATGGTTACTGGGACAGTCGTCGCGTAAGTCTTAGCTTAAGCTATAATTTTGGGAATCAAAAAGTGAAATCTCGAAAACGTAAAACCGGAATAGAAGAAGAATCAAAACGGGTAGGAAGTTAAGATTGTTGAACTATTGTTGATTTGTTGAACTGTTGAATCGTTTATAAAAATATTTCACGCAAATATTTTTTATAAAATCAAATCAACAAATCAACAAATCAACATTCTACACCTGCACAGCTACGTTTCCGTACGCCACAAAATGTGGATTCAGTAAATTCTCTTTGTTGTAAAGTAAAG
>CAZYAC010000278.1:0-7104 GCA_964645475.1 uncultured Saprospiraceae bacterium
CATCAAAAAGATTTGGAATAGCTGCCTCTGGTCCAGAATGTTCGGTCCCAGCCATCGGATGCGTACCAACAAAGCGATTTCGACGAGGATGTGTAGCGACCGTTTTTAATATTTTTTCTTTCGTCGATCCTACATCAATCACTACTTGATCGGTTACTTGGTCCAGAATTTTTGGTAATAAAGGAACTATATTATCTACCGGAATCGCTACGATCACTAAATCTGCCTGACGGATTCCCTCGGCTAACTCCATGGTTTCATCTATTAACCGACGCCGAAAGGCTTTATCTACATTTTCAGGATTATGATCTACGCCGATAATGGTTTTCGCAAATCCATTTTCTTTCAGACTAATCGCTAGTGACCCTCCAATAAGACCTAATCCAATAATTGTTATAACCATGCTTTTTTATTTATTAGCAAACCTAAGTACGTGTTCAAAATAATTAATAACCTATGACGGTCTCTTTTTAATTTATACTTCGTTAAAAAGCCTCGTGATAGCTACGGCTATGGCATCCCTACCGCTACGCGGTTCCTTCACTTGAATGTCCTCAGGACATTCATCCTGTCGGATTCGTTCAGTTATGTTTTTTGCCTCGTCTAAACAAAAAATACCCTCGGTCATAACTTATCATTATTCTTGACCAAGTACTTATTTTCTTTGATGATTAATTCGTAGGCTTTGGTCAATAAGGATTCATTCGAGCAGAGGGAAATTCGGATATAGGCGTTTCCTTGACTACCAAAGATTCCGCCTGGCGTCACAAATACACCCGTTTCGGCTAAGAGTTTATCTACTAATTCAAATCCATTCATTTGAGGATCTTTTATTTTCGCCCAAACAAACATTCCTACTTGATCCTTACGATAGGTACAGTTTAAGGCATCCATAATTTTATAAACCACCGCTCTTCGTTTCCGATAAACTGTATTTAGATGTTCATACCAGCTAGGTGGATTTCCAAGTGCCTCAACAGCGGCCAACATGGCTGGACGAAACATTCCAGAATCCATGTTACTTTTAAATTTCATCACCTCTTGCAAATAGGCGCTATCTCCTGCCAACATTCCCATTCTCCAACCAGCCATATTATGAGACTTGCTAAGTGAATTAAGTTCTAATGCTACAGCTTTTGCTCCGGGAATTGATAGGATGCTTTTTTGTTGATCATTGAGAATAAAACTGTAAGGATTATCATTAATCAACAGTATTTTATGAATCTGTGCAAAGTTGACTAGTTCCTCAAAAAGGTCAGCACTTGCTGCCGTTCCAGTAGGCATATGCGGATAGTTGATCCACATAATTTTGACTTTCGTCAAATCAGTTTGAGCCAGTTCATTCAGGTTAGGTAACCAATTTTGATCTTCTGTTAGTTCATAATATCGAACGGCGGCTCCTGCTAAACGAGCGGTAGCTGCGTAGGCCGGATATCCTGGATTAGGAATCAACACTTCATCTCCGGTTTCTAAAAAGGTCATTGATAGATGCATAATCCCTTCTTTAGATCCGATTAATGGTAATACTTCCGATTCAGGATTGAGGTCTACCGAAAAATATTTTTTGTACCAAGCTGCGTAGGCTGCTCTCAATTCTGGAATACCTCGGTAGGATTGGTAGCCATGACTACTAGGCGATTCACAATAAGATCCTAAGGCCGCTATCACAGCAGGTGCGGGAGGAAGGTCAGGACTACCAATGCCCAGATTGATAATTTCCTGCCCCTTCTTTTTTAGCTGATCGAGTTCTTTCAGCTTGCGCGAAAAATAATATTCTTCGACCGTATTAATTCTGGCAGCGGTATTGATAATCATATTTATTTCTATTGAAGTTGTTTAAAAATGAAGCACAATGGTTACGGACAAATCATTGATAAACACCCATCGTTTTTTACTATGGGGCAAAAAAAAAAGAGCTCACAAGGAACTCTTTATTTTATATTAATCTATACAAGGTTCCAGTTTACGAGTGGTCGTAAAAGAAATAAAATGCATAGTTAAAATAAGTTGATATTGGCACGAGGCACTATTTTTTTGGTTAAGAAACTAGCTAAAAATTATAGCATGAGTTTCTATTAATTATAACAAACATAGAGATTTCATTGCTCTAATGCAAAATTACCTACCTTTTTTTTAACGAAAGGTCCGATAACTTCAAATTATTTCAATTAAACTGAATAAAACCAATAAAATCTTTTAGCTATTATCTACTTAGGCTCTGGAAGAACGAGGTGTCCAAAGTTTAGAAATATCCGCTTTGATCGTTTGATTGGAAAAGTCCATTTTGCTACCCAAGGAAATATCCAAGTCCTCCCGGGTAAAACTAAGCAGCTCAATCGGTACACTGTGCATATCTTTGGGAAAATCAGAAATCTCGGCTTCATCGTAAAAAAATCGCCAACCTGAATCTTTATAAAGCGTAGGCATTTCCCGCATTCCAGCACCGATAGAGCAGTCGAAGTTTAATACCTTTTCACTTACCAAGCACCGCATATCTTTGTTTCCCATGTCCAGACGATTCGTCATCGCTGCTCCTGGTCTTGCCCCTAAAACATAGTCGTAGGCAAAAGGAATGATATCTCCCATTTTCAAGTTTTTAATCACTTGTGGAATCGTAATCAAACGGCCAAAGTACTGGCCTTTTTCAAAACGATCAATGACGACCCATACTTTTTCAATTCCAATAAAGCCCGGTTTATTATTCGTGGTACGAAGCATTAACTGAGCGTAATTCCCAGGCTTAAGAATAGAAAAAAGGGCTTTCTTATCGGGACGAATGTATCGTCCGGAGTTTTGAGAAAGAAATTTAATATTATAAAGTGTGTAAGACATACCAGTAGATTTAGGTGGAAGTAGACTTTATTAGCATAAAATCTATCATATACTGGTAAAGGTAAGATAAAACTTTATTTTTTACAACTTTTTGTTTAATTTAATTTTAAATAAAACATTTTGCCTTATTTCTCTATCCGAATTATTGGAAGTTCAGATTCTTAGTAAATCGTCCGTCTCTTAAACTATCTCTTGCTTCGTCGATCAACTGTAGACCACCTACGGACGCACTATTCCGCGAGGAAAACAAACCAAATCCGCCCGGTATATTGCTAAACGTTGGTGGGACCGAGGCACCTGTTAATCCGGTATTTGCTTGTCCAACATTGATAAAATCAAGTAAATCACTAGAACCAGCATCTATAATCACTTCCAAACTTGTAAAAAAGCGTGGTCCAGGACCAGATGCATCTACTGCACCATTAATACCCGAAAGAATATCAGTAGAAAGCACTTCCACCACAATGCTGGTATCATCTTCGTCGTCTGGTTCGATATTTTTCAAAACCGTAAAAGCAACCGATTTATTAACCCGATTATTAAGGTCGCCGTTGATAGCTTCCTGATAATTTAAGCGGATACGGACGTCAAAGATCGCTGCCGTAGCATTATTTAATCTCCACTGCGTACGAATATCATTTTGGCCTTCAATGCTAGATCTCCATTCGAATTCTTCGTCTTGGTCAGGAAACTGGATGATAGGTTCGTGTACGATTGTGGTCGTTACTTCTGTAATCATGGTATCACTTGCAACGTCGGTAACTGATAAACGAAAGTTTTCACCACCATTATAGGATTCTCCAGGAGGTAAGATTAATTTATATAAGTAATTAGGAGAATTTAGAAAGACACCTGCATCTCTTGGGTAGCCTTCTGAGGCACCATCCACACGGGTCAAAGGATAAGTATCTCCACCGGAACTCAAGGTAACTTCAATATTTTCATAATAAAGTTCTTCTGGTCGCTGTGCTAATTCCAAGGCATTGGTATTTTCACTGACAAAGGCTTTTTCAACTCTGATATAGGTAGCCGTATCTTTTGGAGAAAGGAAACCATACACTACTGGCTTATTGGTATCACCCGTGGTCAATTCAAAATCATTGGAACAATTGGAAAATCCAACAAGAACCAGGATGGATACTAAGAGATAAGATATTCTATTCATAGCACAAAAATAGACCTTTATCGTGATAATCTAAGGCAGAATTCCGTTAAAATTTAGGACTAAATGAGACAAAACGAAATATGATGCTGTATAGAAACACACAATTTTCTTATGAACTGATAAAGTTATCATCTACTAATCAGGCCTGTTCGAAAGATTAAGAAAGCGTAGAATGTTGATTCTCTAAATATGGAATCTACCGGCAGGCAGGCAAGTATCCAATCTTGAGTTCGTTCCTAAAGGTGTTTTTCTCGCAAAGAGCGCTAAGGCGCAAAGGTTTTCTAACGTGTAAATCTAATATTGAAAAGCTAATATACATTTTAAAATATCTTAATAAAAACAAGAATTTCAATTTCCATACTTTAAGGAGTAGGTTCCATTAGGTTCCATTAGGTTCCATCTTGTATTTACATAATAATGTTTAATCAAAAATTGGTCTCCCATTGAATATTTATTTAATGGACATTCAATACCTCCTTTTGGAATTGATGAACAACTTCAATATCTTGCGATCCTAAAATTAATAAATATGTCTGTTTCAAAAGAAGTTAAAAGAATTACTACCCACGTCTTACAGTCCATGAAAGACAACGGTGAAAAAATAGCTATGCTAACCGCCTATGACTATTCGATGGCCAGAATTCTGGATGCAGCGGGTATTGATATCCTACTAGTTGGAGATTCCGCCTCTAACGTCATGGCTGGTCATGAGACTACCCTTCCGATTACTTTGGATCAAATGATCTACCATGCCTCCAGTGTGATCCGGGCGGTTAAGAAATGTTTGGTGGTGGTGGATTTACCCTTTGGTAGTTATCAAGGTAACTCTACTAAGGCACTTTCTTCCACCATCAAAATCATGAAAGAGTCTGGAGGACATGCGGTAAAAATGGAAGGAGGAATTGAAATCGAAGATTCTATCAAGCGGGTTTTGTCAGCAGGAGTCCCGGTCATGGGCCATCTCGGACTGACACCACAGTCCATTTATAAATTCGGTACTTATACCGTAAGAGCCAAAGAAGAAGAGGAAGCTCAAAAACTATTGCGAGATGCCAAACATCTAGAAGCATTGGGTTGTTTTGCTATTGTACTCGAAAAAATTCCTGCACAACTGGCTGCGGAAGTAACCAAAGCACTCCAGATTCCAGTCATTGGAATTGGGGCCGGACCAGACGTTGACGGACAGGTGCTCGTAACGCATGATGTGATGGGTATCACCAAAGATTTTAAGCCGAGGTTTTTACGCCGCTACTTAGAATTATTTGATACCATGAAGACTGCTACCGAAGAATATATCAAGGATGTGAAGTCGAGTGATTTTCCTAATGAGAAGGAGCAGTATTGATTTGTTGATTTGTTGATTTGTTGATTTGTTGATTTGTTGATTTGTTGATTTGTTGATTAAATTCTGAATTTAATTTATTAGATGAAAAAAATTATTGGTCTTGTTATTTTATTAGCTATTATTATTGGAGCATTCATTGGTTATGAAAAGTATGATAGCATTTATACGCCTAACGTTCCTGAGGAACTGGCAGATAGTTTTTTGGAAATTCCCACTGGATCAGATTATTTGGATATTAAAAATTTATTGGTTCAGAAAGGAATGCTGATTGATACTTCCGGATTTGATTGGGTGGCGGAACAAATGAATTATCGAAAATCTAAGATGCGTTCTGGGCGTTTTGAGATTCAGCCGGGCTGGAGCAATCGCGCTTTGATTCGACACCTGCGCGGTGGCAAACAGGCTCCAGTAAAAGTGATCCTGACCAACGAACGATTGCTAGAAGAGGTAGCTGGAAAAGTGGCGCGTTTTATTGAAGCAGATTCAATTGATTTAATTACTGCTTTTAATGATTCTGAAGTTCTAAAAAAATTGGGACTCAAGCGAGAAACCCTCATGACCTTATTTATCCCCAATACCTATGAATTTTACTGGAACCGAAACGCCAATGATTTCCTGGAACAAATGAAAAAAGAACACGGAAAATTTTGGTCAAAAAAGAAAAGAAAAAAGAAAGCCGAAGCGCAAGGGCTAAGTCCTGAGGAAGTGTATACCCTCGCCTCGATCGTGGAAAGAGAGAGTTTGCAAAAAGCAGAACGACCTCGAATTGCCGGTGCGTATCTTAATCGAATAGAACGTGGTATCAAATTACAAGCCGATCCTACCGTGGTTTTTGCCACTGGGAAATTTGACCTAAGAAGAGTCCTCAACAAACATCTAGAATTTGACTCTCCATACAATACTTATAAATATGTGGGCCTTCCTCCTGGTCCGATCAGTATGTCTTCGATCAGTAGTATTGATGCAGTACTCAATCCTGAATCGCACGACTATATTTTCTTCTGTGCTAAAGGCGATGGTTCTGGCACGCACTCTTTTGCTAAAACCATGGCGGGGCATAGTCAGAATATTGCAGTGTATAAGCGGAATTTGAAGAAGCGGGGGTTGCGGTAAGTTGCTTCTTGCCAGGGTGTTCAATCTATAAAAAAATTTCTTGCACTTTTTACGAATACTGCGACCGCTCTGAGGTCTAGGATTATCAATGACCACAGAGTCGTCACAATATGTTAGCCAATTTATTTGGCGTTAGATGGACGACCCCAGAGAGCCCGCCCCGCGCTTCCTAGCGGGGGTGTCGCATTATTTTTTTGAAAGTTTTTTCATTTTTTAAATGAAAAAAGAAATTGAATTACCATATTTTATTTCATCTTGTATCTACACCTCTTCCTTATTACCTTTTTCTTTTTTATCCAATAGAGAGCCGATTATCGTTAAAACGGTTCCGCTTAAAACAATCCACAAACCGTAATTATCGTTGATTCCTTTCCCATGATTATATCCCATATAGGCCAATCCAGCTAAGGAGATTAGGATGCCAAGGATTTGTACTACTCTGGAGGTTTTCATATTGTTTTATTTTATTGAATGAGCGATTAAATATTACGAGTCTTTCTTTGGGCTGAAATAATTGACGCTTATTTTTTTATAGGCAGTTTTTATTCGTAGGGAGTGTTCTAAATTTTGTGTTTTTTAAATTCAAGTTCAATGGAGTGTATAACAAACTGGGGGAATTAAAATAGAGCGAGTGGGAAAAGAATTTTCC
>CAZYAC010000279.1:0-7050 GCA_964645475.1 uncultured Saprospiraceae bacterium
ATTCTTCATTACCTCATTCTTCATTAAAACACCTTTAATTTTGCCTTTCCCTTTCTTAACCGTATCTTTGCACCTTCGTTTCACAAGCTTAGAGTTTTAGACAACTTCTTAATATTAAAAATATTATTTATGGCTATGCCTAAAAAGATCAAATCTGCCCTCATTTCTGTATTCTCAAAGGAAGGTTTGGAACCCATCGTACGATTACTGGACGATCAAGGCGTAAAGCTGTTTTCTACCGGTGGCACCCAAAAATTTATCGAAAACCTAGGTATTACCGTTGAAGCAGTAGAAAATATTACAGAATATCCGTCTATTCTTGATGGTCGAGTAAAGACGCTTCACCCAAAGGTATTTGGCGGATTACTAGCTCGTCGGGAAGAATCACATTTAGCACAGTTGGCTGAATATGATATTCCTGAAATCGATTTAGTGGTAGTAGATTTATACCCTTTTGAAGAAACCTTAGCATCAACGAATGATGAGCCTACTATTATCGAGAAAATCGACATTGGAGGTATTTCACTGATTCGAGCTGCTGCTAAAAATTATCGTGATGTAGTGGTTGTACCGAGCCGCAACGAATATCAGATGATTGCGGATATCTTGCAAGAAAACAATGGGGTTACCACGATGACAGAACGTAAAGAACTGGCTCGACGTGCTTTTAAAGTTTCTTCTAATTATGATGTAGCGATTTTTAATTACTTCAATGTAGATTCGGAGGATACCGTGTTTAAGCAAAGTATCCATAATTCGGAGGCGTTACGTTATGGTGAAAATCCACATCAGAAAGGAAACTTTTACGGTGATTTCGATGCAGTGTTTGAGCGCCTTGGTGGCAAACCAATCTCTTATAATAATTTAGTGGATATCGACGCAGCAGTTAGTCTGATGGCAGAATTCAAAGCTGACAACCCAACCTTTGCAGTGCTCAAACATACCAACGCTTGTGGTATCGCCACTCGCGAAACGGTACTGGAAGCATGGAAAGCTGCGTTGGCCGGAGATTCTGTTTCTGCCTTTGGCGGGATTTTGATTTCTAATCAAACCATTGACCTAGCGACAGCTACGGAAATTGATAAAATATTTTATGAAGTATTAATTGCTCCTGAATTTACGGATGAAGCAAAAGAATTGTTGAAGAAAAAGAGCAAAAGAATTTTATTGAAAATTAAAGACTTCTACGTTTCCAAAAAATCCTTTAAAACCTTGCTCAACGGAGTAATCGAACAGGAGATGGACTTGAAAACAGAAGTGGAAGAAGATTTTAAAATAGCCACCAACGAAGCACCAACTATCGCACAGATTGACGATTTATTATTTGCAAATAAATGTGCTAAACATTTAAAATCAAATACGATTGTTTTAGCTAAAAACCGTCAATTAGTCGGAATGGGTTGTGGTCAAACTTCGCGGGTGGATGCACTCAAACAAGCGATTACCAAAGCTAAGCATTTTGGTTTTGAACTCGAAGGTAGTGTGATGGCTTCGGATGCTTTTTTTCCGTTTCCAGACTGTGTAGAAATTGCATGGGATGCAGGTGTCAAAGCGGTTATTCAGCCGGGAGGATCAGTGAAAGATCAATTGAGTGTTGATTTTTGTAATGAAAAAAATATCCCGATGGTCATGACCGGAACACGGCATTTTAAGCATTGATATGTACTTACGCCAATTTTTGGTAAAGAATCATCTATAAAGAAATGGCTGGTTAGCCTGTTAGCCTGTTGGCTAGTTAGCTTTCTTCTATCACGAATTACGTAAGAAGGAAGCCAACTGGCCAACCAGCTAATTAGCCAACTGGCTAAATAACCAATTAGCTCTCAAAAGACAAACATTTGAATCTTATCCTTGACATTGGCAATACAAGAACTAAAATAGGCGTTTTTAGAGGACACAGGTTGGTGAAAAAAATGGTTTGGGATCAATGGACGTTACGCCAGATAAAAGAATTGATCGAGCAAAAAAAAATTAACCGGATCGCCCTTTCTACAGTTAGCGGCCTCAAAAAACCGGTAGATAATTTTTTTAAAAAGCATTTTTATTATATCAACCTAAATGCCAACACTGCTCTTCCCATCCAAAATCATTACAAGACTCCTCAAACGCTGGGAAAAGATCGCTTAGCCGCCGTCGTAGGCGCTTTCGCCAAGTATCCCGGTCAGCATAATTTGGTCATAGATGCAGGTACCTGTATCAAGTACGACCTGATTACCGCGGACGGTGATTATTACGGTGGTAGTATTTCGCTCGGAATTGAAATGAGGTTTAAAGCCATGCATCACTTTACGGCCAAATTGCCGCTGGTGGAGCGTGGTCGCGTACGGAATTTGGTTGGAAACAATACCAAAACCGCACTGCAAACTGGCGGTCAGCTGGGAGCACTTGCGGAAGTAAACGGTTTTATCCGTTGGTATGAAGAAAAATACGGACAGATTAACGTTATTTTAACAGGCGGGGACGCTGATTTTTTTGCAAAAAAACTGAAAACCCGGATATTTGTAAATCATAATTTAGTGCTGACCGGACTAAATAAAATTTTAAACTATAATGTCGAATTATCGGAGTAGAAAATTGTGGGTATTTATTTGCCTTCTAATTGGGATGACTACCTACAGTTTTGCTCAACCAAAAATAAATTCCCCTTATTCCCGGATTGGTCTGGGTAATTTGGTTAATCCTGCTTTTTCTCATGCCCGTGGTATGGGAAGTCTTGGTGCTGCTTATAACGACCCTTTTCATATTAATACGATCAACCCAGCCTCTTACACTTTCTTAGGACTCACAGCCTTCGATGTTGGTCTAAATGTTAAACGTACGAATCTTTCTGGAACAGAGGGAAGTCAAACCATTTATACTGGAAATCTTGACTATATTTCTTTAGGATTTCCGACCAAAAACCCGAAAAATAGAGCCGCTAATCCTATTAAATCTCCATGGTATTGGGGAATGAACCTTTCTTTTTTACCTTATTCTAACGTAGGTTACCGAATTGTGTCTCAGGATATTACTGCCACGCAGGATACTGTTGACTTTCAATTTGAAGGAAGTGGAGGAACTTTTAAAGTACATTGGGGAAATGCGGTACGATATAAAGACTTTTCTGTAGGCTTTAATTTAGGTTACCTTTTTGGAAAAATATCAAACGATCAGGTTGTTGCATACCAAAACCTCCAATCCGCCTACTTTAATGATTTTAGTGACGAATTCAGTATCGGATCGATTATCTGGAATTTAGGATTCCAGTATCGATATGCCTTTACGGAAATAAAGGATGGTGAAAACAAAAGAAATGGTAAATTCCTAACCTTTGGTATTTATGGAAATAGTGGCAATAATGTAAATTTTAATGCCAGTCAACTCAAGCAACGAGTAAACACCGTTTATGGGGCTAGTAACATCAATCCTTTGCGCGATACCATTGTCAATACCCAAAATACCGACCTCCAAGGTAAACTACCAGCAGATTTTGGTGTTGGTATCTATTATGAAAAGGTAAATAAAGGAGGCGTAGGACTCGATTTTAAGACGACTGCCTGGAGTAATTACCGCAATCCTATTCGTCCTTCAGAGCGATTAACGAACTCTTGGAGGCTGGCTGCTGGGGGGAATATTACTCCAAATTTTAACTCTATTAGTAGTTTTTGGAAGAGAATTAACTATCAAGCCGGACTCTATTACGGAAAGGATCCACGAGGTTTTGACAAAAGTTTAACAGATTTCGGTGTTACCTTTGGTATACGTTTACCAGTCATAAGTAGACAAAGACCTCCTTCTTTTATTAACTTTGCCTTGGAAATAGGACAATTGTCCGGAAATGATACAATTACAGAGACCTATGGTAGGATAACTTTAGGTTTCACTTTAAATAATAACGATTGGTTTCTTAAACGAAAATTTTATTAATTATGGAAAAACGACAAAATTTAATCCTCGGAATAGCAGTAGCGATATTTTCTCTGTTTTCTGTCGCCTTGTCAGCACAATGTGGGACTTTCGACGAATCTCCTAAAGGAGAAGACGGACTTGTTGCACACCAACTTTATCGAGATGCAGTTAAAGCAGGAGACTTAATGGAGGCTTACGATAATTGGGAAACTGCCTACACCATCGCTCCGGCGGCCAATGGCAAAAATTATCTACATTACGCAGATGGTCGCAAAATTTTAAAAGTTAAATTTGATAAAAGTACCGACGAAGCGGAGAAGCAGACATATGTTGATCGAATGCTCAAACTTTACGATGAACAGATAACTTGTTACGGAGAAAAAGGACAAGAAGCCTATTTGACTGGACGTAAAGCTTATAACATCTTTTATTTTTACCAAAAGTATGTTCCTGGAACAGACGATATGTTGCAAGGCGCACTCGAAAAGACGGTAAAACTAGCGGGTAACGATATTGAAGACATCATCCTTGTTCCTTATGCAACAGTGGTGGTCAATCAATTCGCAGCAGAAAAAATGGACAAAGCTGCCGCACGTGGTGTGTACGATCAGTTGAATGCTATCGCAGATCACAATATTGCTAACAATGCAGCTAGTACCGATCGTTTTAAGCAAGCCAAAGAAGCCATGAACGGTGTCTTTGCTCGGATCGAAAGAAATATTTTCGATTGTGCTTACTTTGTCAAAAAATTAGAGCCTGCTTACCGTCAGGATGCTGAGAATATTCAAGTAATCGAAAATACTATTCGCGAATTAAAGCGACAAGGTTGTGAAGCTAGCGAACCTTTACTACAGGAACTTGAAGGAAAGTATGCTACATGGGCACAAAAAGAAAATGCAAGTCGGGTTGCAGAATTTGAAGCTAACAATCCAGCAAGTATTGCTAAAAAACTATACGACCAAGGCGACAACGCTGGAGCTATTGCCAAATACCAAGAAGCTGCTGCTGCTGAAACGGATCCACAAAAGAAAGCAGGGTACATGTTCTCCATCGCTTCTATTCAGGGACGTAAGATGAAAAAGTATAGTAAGGCTCGCTCTACCGCTTTAGCAGCCGCTAAAATGCGCCCTAACTGGGGACGACCTTATATGTTGATCGGTGATCTTTATGCTTCTTCTGCTCGTAGCTGTGGCAACGATTGGAATCAGCGTCTAGCCGTATTAGCAGCGATTGACAAATATGCTTACGCTCGTTCTATTGATCCTTCGGTAGGGGATGAAGCCGGTAACAAAATCGGAAAATATGGTGCCTCTAAGCCTGAAAAGAAAGATGGTTTTATGCAGGGTATCAAAGCAGGAGATAGTGCTAAAGTAGGCTGCTGGATCGGTGAGACCGTCCGGGTGAGTTTTAAATAAAAAAGTATCATCTTTAATCAAAAGTTATTACAAATTCTGTAATTAACTTTTAAGAAAAAGCTTCGTCTTACCTAAAGACGGAGCTTTTTTATATCTTAGTAGTTCCAAAGTATTATCTAAAACAATTTAAACATGAAACGTATCAATGTCGCATTATTTCTGATCTTTTGTACCGTTAGTGTACTATTCTACGCCTGTACACCCAAAACGACAGAAGCCGCCAAACCATCGGTTTCGGCGACTAAAGTAAAGCCACCTGTCAACATGAATAATCTCAGCCCTTGTCAAAAATGGGTCAACGAATCCTTTGAACAGGAAGCACTAGAAATGCACGTACTTTACCGCGATCAGATGAAAGCGCAAAATTATAAAGATGCACTACCTTTATGGGAAAAAGTATACCAGATGGCTCCCGCAGCTGATGGTCGTCGGGATGTTCATTATATGGATGGTGCTAGAATTTATAAATACCTGATTACTTACGAGACCACCACAACTGCCGAAGAAAAAGCTGCTTATCAGCAAAAGGTATTCGATCTTTATCAGCAAGCCGTAGAATGTTATCCTAAAAAAGCTACCGACTATAAAGCGTTGATGGCCTACGACTATTTTTATACTTTTCCAGGCACCAAATCAGAAATGGAAATATACGAAATGTATAAAGAAATTGTCGATGAAGACGGACTCAAAACCAGTGTCTCGGTTTTAAATCCATTTACTTCCATCATTGTAAATTCATTATTGGAAGAAAAAATTCCAATGGCCGAAGCGCAAAAATACGCCGGAAAAATAAACGATATTTTCAACCATAATAAAAAAGAAAGAACACCGACGGAATGGAAAAAACAGGGATGGGATATTGTAGAAAGTTATACTCCTGCACGTCTTGAACAACTAGAAGGTATCAAAGGCTTCTACGGTTGTGATCATTTCATTAATAAGTATGTTGCCGAATATCAGGCAAATCCCAACGACTGTGATGCGATTGGTACTTTTATCGCTCGACTGAAGTATGGTGGTTGTGCGGAGACGGATCCAAATCTAGTTGCTGCTCGTGCGGCAAAGGTGGCCAATTGTAAGAAACCACCTACTCAATCCGGACCACTTAAAATAGCACGTGATTGTATGGAAAACGGAGATTATGATTGTGCGATTAGCAAATACGAAGAATACGTAAATTCTGTCGATGATAACACTAAAAAAGCAAACATCAATTTACGGATTGCGAAAATATACTACGTCCATAAAAAGAAATATTCTCAAGCCCGTAAGTATGCGCGCAAAGCTGCTTCGCAAAGATCTGGCTGGGGTGCACCTTATATGCTGATTGGAACGATGTACGCTTCTTCTGGTCCATTATGTGGTCCTGGTACCGGCTTCGATAGTCAACGAGTCACCTGGCCTGCGATCGACAAATGGAATAAAGCCAAGTCTATCGATTCTAGCGTATCCGCCGAAGCGAATAAATTAATCAATCGTTATAGTCAGTATATGCCAACCCGTGCCGATATTTTCCAGCGAGGAATTAAGGAAGGTTCTACTTATAAAGTTCCTTGTTGGATTCAAGAAAATACGAAGGTTAGAATTGCTAAGTAATTTTTGTTGAATCGTTGAACTGTTGAATCGTTGAGCTGAAGTCTTAATATTCAATAGTTCAACGACACAAAACAGCTTAGCCTAAAAAAGATTTACACATTAAGGATCGATTAAAAAATAAGTTATAAAGGTTTGAGTTGATTATTTTGTG
>CAZYAC010000280.1:0-7046 GCA_964645475.1 uncultured Saprospiraceae bacterium
ATGGACAATCAATATTTTTGCGATAGTACGATCATCAATACGATAACTTATATTCCACCAGATACAACACGGTTGTTTGACACAACTTGTGATCCGATACAGGCGGGAATTTTTTCCATGACGATGGACAATCAATATTTTTGTGATAGTACGATTATCAATACAGTAACTTACATTCCGCCGGATAATGTCAATTTGATAGAATTTACCTGTGATGAAAATCAGGCTGGTTTGGTGGCCTTTCCCGATGTGAATATTTATGGTTGTGATAGTACTACGTTCATTAATTTTATTTATGTAGCACCAGATACGACGGAGCTAATAAGTCAAACCTGTGATCCTAGTCAAGCTGGACCTCAAGTAGTAGTGAATACGAATTATCGGGGATGTGATAGTGTGGTGATTACGGAAAATATATTTTTCCCTACTGCCTTCGTCAATTTGGAAACCATCACTTGTGATCCAACTCAAGCAGGTATTTTATTGGATACTTTACAAAGTCAATATGGTTGTGATAGTTTAATTACTACAACAATGACAGATTATATTGCACCGGATACCACGATCTTTTTAAGCGTCACTTGTGATAGTTTATTAACCAGAATGGAAGTTGAAAATTTAACTGGTTTTAGAGGTTGTGATAGTACGGTAATTACGGAAGTACAATATTTTGCTCCAGTGGTAGTCAATGTTTTATTAGAAACTTGTGACCCGACGCAAGCGGATTCGATAGCGACTGTTGTATCGAGTCAAGCAGGCTGTGATAGTTTGATTACGATTACCGAAACAGTGTATCGGGGTTCCGAAAATACTTTATTAAATTTAACGGCCTGTGATCCAACTCAGGTAGGAACAGAAACGAATACTTATTCTAATCAGTACGGCTGTGATAGTACCGTGATTATGACGACGACCCTCTTACCTGCTGATACGACCTACCTTAATTTTACTAGTTGTGATCCAGATTCTTTGGGGATAGATACTTTTATACTCGCTAATCAAAATGGTTGTGATAGTATTATTTTAACCGTGACTGCGGCAGAAGATTTAGAGGTCGATTTTGAATTAACAGATGCAAGTTGTTCTGACATTTCGGATGGTTCAATTCTGGTCAATACCGTAATGGGAGGCATGAGTCCGCATGTTTTTGCCATAGATGGAGAGAACTTTCAGTCTTTTGCTTTATTCCCTGATTTAGCGGCGGGTCCACATACGCTTTGGGTACAAGATGCAGATGGATGTACGGTTCCGTACGAATTTGAAATTCAGGCACCACCACCACTCATTGTATCTTTACCCAATGATACCACCATTAATATTGGGAATTTTTTGACTTTACCAGTAACAACCAATCAACCAGTGGACACGCTATTTTGGAATGAATCTTCTGGGATCAACTGTGATAGTATTTCCTGTTTGCGTCCAGAAGTCCAACCATTTGTAAATAGTATTTATACGATTACTGTTGCCAATGGAGATGGTTGTAATGCTAGTGATACCATATTGGTAGCTGTCAGTAAAGAACGCCCGTTTTATATTCCTAGCGCATTTTCTCCCAATGCAGATGGGATCAATGATAACTTTGTTTTATCACCCGGTCCAAATGTTACTATGATTCATTCTGTCCGAATATACAATCGTTGGGGCGCTTTACTTTATGATGTACCTGAAATTTTACCTGGTCAATCTGTGATTGGTTGGGATGGAAAATTTAAAGGCCAGTTTGTGACTTCTGGTGTTTATATCTATGTAGTAGATGTAAGTTTTGTCGATGGAGAAAGAACCATATTATCGGGAGATGTAACGGTGGTGCGATAAAACTCAAGAATATTGAATTAGGAATATCCAATTTCCAATATTCATTTAGGAGGCTAGTCTTTAACTTCGCATAGTTCCTGCTATCATGCACTTTCACTTGTTCCTTTAACGACTTAAATACTCGAATAATTGAAACCCCAAATGAATATTCGATATTCAAAATTCGATATTGGACATTTATTTTTTCCTAGATTTTATACCTAAAATTTTTCTGAACAACCCTAATTCAAGATTCATTATTAATGCGAATCAGGGATTAAAAATTAGGTAATACTTTCAAATATAATGAGTGATTTTTGCTTCTCGCTTCTTGCCGTTTGCTACTTGCCCTCTTTAATCGCGGTCGAGTGGAAGCAAGTAGCAAAAAGCAAGCGGCAAATAGCATTTTATAAACTCAAACCAACCTGAACTACTGATTCGCATTATTCATTAAATTTCCCAATCGCGAAACCACCAAAATCGTCACCAATCCACTCAACATAGCTACTGTTCTAAATGGAAATAAAACTACCCCATTTTCAATCATAGGATAAGGTAGAAAAACCGGAATACCCAACGTAGCATCCCCTCCGCCAAATCTAAGTATCGCCGCTACGATAAAACCAGCAATCGCACCCATTCGATTTGCCTTCGGATCAAAAAGCGCACAAACCAATGCTGGAAATAATAAGCAATAAACAAAATCACTGCACAAAAACCAAAGCTCATAGACACTACCTACTCTTAAGGCGATAAGCGTTGCGGCCACACCGACTATTCCAATAATTTTTTTGATGACCCGAGCTAGACTTGCACTGGAAATTCCTGGTTTGACCAATGGTCGATAAATATTCCAGCCAGACATAGAAGAGGCCGATAAAATGGAAGAGTCAACGGAGGACATGACCGCTGCCGCAATTGCGCCCAGACCGATCGTAGCCACTAATGGCGAGCAAAGATATCGGATCACATGGGGTAGAGTAGTAGCCGCATCAGGTGGTGGCATTAGACCGGCGGCGGTCCAGTCGAAAGTAGCACCAATCATTCCGATAATGACGGAAGGAACGGCGGCTAATAAACAAATAAATCCTGCAAAAATAGATAACCACATAGCGGTCCTTTCATCTTTGGCAGACAACACGCGTTGAAAATAAACTTGCCAGGGAATACCGCCAAAAATTAAGAGCAGCGCATAATCCCACCAATTCCAAAAGGAACTGCCCAACGCGGCTCGAGAAGGAATAAGCGTAGCCGTAGCACCAAATTTGGTTTGATAACTCTGCCATAATTGTCCTAAGTCTCCCACTGCCGAAAGGGAAGAAGGAACAACAATCAGTAATCCAAAGAATAATAATAACAATTGTAACACATCTGTAATGGCAACTGCCCAAAGACCACCGAGCATGGTATATCCTATCGCAACGAGGGCAGAAAGAATGATCGCAGTTGTATTGTCGATACCTAGCACCGTGGCGAAGGTCGTTCCTAGGGCCGTCAGGATAGCGGCGGTCCAGAACAATTCTCCTGTTAGGGCAGGCAGAAAAAAGAGTGGAACGGAACGCTGGCCAAATCTTTCTCGGATAGGATCCAACATCGTACGATAACGTCCTCGACGCATTTTACGGGCAAAGAATAAACCACCAATGATTAGACTAAGGGCATAACCCCAAGGTGCTTGTACCCAAAGTAATCCGTTGCTTGCGGTGGCCTCGGCGGTACCATTGATGAAACCGCCTCCGATCCAAGTAGCACTCATCGTAAACATCGCAATATAAAGGGGGATTGATCTTCCAGCTAGTAATACTTCTTCTGCGTTGTTGGTCTTACGGAAACGGGTAGCAAAATGACCGAAATAAAAGATAAGTCCATAAAAGATCATCATGGAAAAGAACCCAGCCCAAGCTACCTCATAATCTGCAAAGAAATACAAATAGAGGGCCGTCACGAAAAAAATAGTAAACAGATAAACTAACGGATGTTTGAAATTCAAAAGTGTAATAGGGTTTTGTCTAGATTCTATTGGGTGGCAAGATAGCTAAACAATATTGTACTGAATCAACAGCTAGGGAATTTTTTTCAGTACTCTTTCCAAAAACCTTATCTTTGCGAAGCCGAGAGGCGATAATAAAATAGTATGATAATGGATAATTTTTTTGTGATTGAAGGGTTGGATGGTTCTGGAAAATCAACTCAGTTGGAATTACTGCGTCAGTATTTACGCAAAAAGGAGCAGCCATTTCAGGATATTCATTTTCCAAAACTAAATCAGGGGCGTTTTGGGGATATGATTGCTCAATATTTAAGAGGAGAATTTGGTGGACTCAATGAAGTCCATCCTCAATTAGTGGCATTATTGTTTGCGGCAGATCGCCACGAACATGCAGAAACGCTGAAAAACTGGTTAAATGACGGGCAGATATTGATCGCTGATCGGTATGTAAATAGCAATATTGCCTTTCAATGTGCAAAATTGACCGATGAATCGGAAAAGAAGGCGTTAAGGGAATGGATTTTGAATATAGAGTATAATTACTATAAAATTCCTCGCCCAGTGGTGTCTTTATATCTCGATGTTCCTTTTAAGGCAGTAAAAAGATCATTAACCAAAGAACGGGAAGGTGAAGATCGTGATTACCTAAAGGGAAAGCAAGATATTCATGAAGCAGATTTAAGCTTTCAAGAGAAGGTGCGAATGGAATATTTGACAATGGTAGAAAATCAGGCAGATTTTCATCTAATTTCCTGTACGGACGAGCAGGGTGAGTTTTTGCCACCAGATAAAATACATCATAAGATTCTTGAATTTTTGGGACTAAAGAATTAACTTTACTTAAATATATCTTAGTTAATTTTAATGTTAAACTAGATTTATTTTTTTTGGCCCCTTAACTGACAAAATAAAGCGAATGCTTTTTGTTTATCAGCTCAACCATCTTACCTATATCCATTTTCCTGTTCACTAAAAACTTTATGCTTCCATTGGGTAAGCATTAATGGGAATTTAACAACTTGGAAAGATAGAAAGGTAGATTTTCACAAAATCTATTCTCCTTATCCGAAAAGAATCGAAACATACTATATTTTAGAATAAACGCATAATGAATAAAATTAGCCATTTTTTACGCAATAGCCCTGGCCTAAAAAAATTGGCAAATTTTCTGATTTTCCCAGTCAACGATTACCGTCCGAGATGGTGGGTCAGGACATTTATCAATCCAATTTTTTTCCGCCGGCCCTTCAGCTCCATTGTACGCTGGAGTGCTCGTATGGATTTGTTACCCAATCATGGATTTAAGATGGGTAAACGAGCCGTGGTAGAATCTAATGCGGTAGTGAATAATGTAGTAGGTCCTGTAGAAATTGGAGAAGACTCGCTAATCGGTATCGGTTCAGTGGTGATTGGACCTGTAAAAATTGGACGTGATGTCTTATTAGCTCAAAATGTGGTTATCTCTGGCCTTAACCATGGTTACAAGGATACTAGTATTTCTATTCGAGAACATAAAGTAACGACTCGAGATATCGTGATTTCTGATGATGTATGGATTGGTGCCAATGCCGTTATAACCGCCGGCGTAACCATTGGAACCCATTGTATCGTAGGGGGTGGTGCCGTGGTGACTAAAGATGTTCCTGACTATTGTATCGTATCTGGCAATCCTGCTAAGATCATCAAGCGTATAGACGATTCTAAACCTATTACTGATTTTTCACCCGCGTCTAGATAATCCCTTTTTCTTTGGATTAATCTATGCTTTCAAAATTCCTGCATTTTTTCCTTATTTTTATCCTTAAAAATTAATGGCAGATCAGCCTGAACATTTGTATGCGGTCCTAAGAGAGAGCTGGTCGGCAGATCAGTTTATCAGGCTTACCCTTTCTAAAATACGAAAAGGCAGCGATGCTGCTACTAGAGTAATTATCCGACCAGTGATGATTCGAGGAAAAGCGCAGCTGTCTTTTGTCTCCCAATATCCTACCAAAGACATCACAAAAAATTATCCTTTTTCTGAAGCAGAAAAACGGATCGCCAGTTTATTAGAAACGGCTTACCTGATCGCTAATCTTTTTACCACCGAAAAACAAATTATTCTAGAGAAGCGTCGCAATGGCAAAGCAACCTTGCGGACGCAAGCCAATAAAATGACCGATGACTTACCCGCTCGTAGTCATGATCGTAAAAAGAAAGACTGGATTGCGGATAAGCGATTTTTGGTAGAACTGGGAATTTTAAATGGTAGTGGTAACGTAAAAAAAGATAAGGGAGATAAGTATCGACAGATTAAAAAATTTGTAGAAATTGTAGATGGTCTGGTACGACAGCAGCCTGCTTTAGAACAGCGAAATCCTTTGCAAATAGTAGATATGGGAGCGGGAAAAGGGTACCTGACTTTTGCGCTCTATGATTATTTTACGCATACTTTAAAACGACCAGTAAAAATTACAGGAGTAGAATTACGGGAAGCATTGATCGAAAAAGGAAATGGAATCGCCAAAGCACTAGATTATAAAGGGCTTAGTTATGAATCTGGTTTTATTCAAGAATACGAATTACCTGAGACCGATATCCTCTTAGCATTACACGCTTGCGATACGGCCACAGATGACGCAATCTATAAAGGGATTAAAGCCAAGGCCGAACTCATCATCTGTGCTCCGTGTTGTCATAAACAAATCCGTCGAGCGATTACCGGCAGTAAAGATTTACAACCTATTTTACAACATGGAATATTATTGGAAAGACAGGCCGAAATTATTACGGATACGATCCGCGCCTTATTAATGGAAACCCAAGGATACAAAACCAAAATTTTTGAATTTATATCCACAGAACATACCGGAAAAAATTTAATGATTGTCGGTCAAAGACACGAACGACCCGTTGATACTAAAGCTTTATTAGACAAAATAGCAGCGATTAAAAAACGGTTCGGAATTGCTTCGCATTATTTGGAGGAATTACTTGAGCCTTCGGAATGAAGACAAAAATCTGCTACTTGCTTCTGGCCATTTGCTACTTTCTATCGCGTTTTCAATCGCATTTAAAAGAAGACAAATAGCAAATAGTTATGGTGTTCAACCTTACAGTATAATTGATCAAAATTTCTTCTGTATTTTTTGTCATTTTTTAACATTAAAGGAATTAAGTTTTTTATTTAGTTGGTTTGAACAACGCTACTCGCTACTAGAAATATTCCGGCCTTGAGCTTTTTTCCACTAAGTGCATTAATAAAAAATCTTAAAGCGAA
>CAZYAC010000281.1:0-6996 GCA_964645475.1 uncultured Saprospiraceae bacterium
TAAATGAAGCAGGGGTAAACGCCCATATCATTAATAAAATGGATTCGGCACATGCGAACTTATTTGGACATATTCAAATAATCGTGGCTAAAGAAGATGAAGAGGAGGCGAGAAGGATATTATTCGAAGCGGAAATTCTTTGACCATAATTAATGATTAGAATTTTTGGATAATAATTTTTTTTGAAACCATCGGTTTATGGTTTTGAGTAAATTGCAAATAATAAGGCCCACCTGGGTAGGAAGACAGATCTAATGAGAAATTCCGCTCTTCTTTTTCTTTTTTTGTCTCAAAAATAACTTGTCCAAATTTATTAATCAATTGTACCGTAGTCGTTTGTTCCAGTAGGGTTGATAAATCAACATGGAGTACATCAGATGTTGGATTAGGGAAAATAATAACCTCATTTGATAGGGAAGCATTATTAACGTTAATAATCTCAGAAAATTCATAATGCTCATCGAAATCAATTTGCTTTAAGCGATAATAATTAATTCCAACGAATGGATCATGATCAATGTAAGCATAATGCTGCAACTCAGAGGTAGTTCCGATACCTTCTACAAAACTTAAATCTAACCAATCAATTGCGTTGCTACTTCTTCGCTGAAGGATATACCCCTTATTGTTTTGTTCAGAAGCAGTTTGCCAATCTATTTGTATTCCTTCTTCTACGGATTGTCCACGAAAGTTAATTAGCTCCACAGGAAGCATGCTTAAATAAGAAATGGTAAATTCTCCAGCGTTAGGTAGATTATAATTAGCAAACCAGTTATTACTTTCAAGATTTGAGAAAGAGGAAGTAATAGGAGATCCCGCCGTAGCGATGGTTATTTGGTCACCACTTGATGGAGTAGAATTATCGGTGATGGTAAATGTTCCGTTTAACATAAATTCATTAGCTACATTGAAAGTAGTATGTCCTACTGCATCAATTTCAATGGCAACTGTCCCTTGGTTGATAAAATCATCTCCAATAGTGAATAACCCTTTTCCAGAAATCGTACCAGCGTTAACTACTTCGCCTTCAATCGTAATTTCTTCCCCAGCTAGTACCGTTAACGCTGCTCCATTCTGAATCGTAATCTGACTATAGATTTGTGAAGAAATTAATAGAAAAATGCAGCGTAACCAAAAGTGCTTATTTTTTATCATGTCTTTTTAATGTTTTATAAAAACTAACAGAACTCCTATCAGTTGGCTTCTCCGAAAATGAGCACTTGAAGTTTTCGTTCGGTATTAGTATCTACATCACTAAACCATCCAGTACCAAATATTATTTTCCACTGGGTTTTAATGGTATGAGTGCCAGCACCTAGTTCTACTATAAGCTCATTATTAATCGTCCTATCCAAATTTGAAAATATACTGTTTTTTGTAGGGTCAAAGTCTGTACCATCCACTAATAATCTAGTTGCTACAATTAAATTAGAGGAAAAAGGCCGACAATGTACTTTTGAAGATATAATTACGGTTGTGGGGGCATCCAATGTAAACGTAACAGAAAGTCCGTCGACATCAACCCAGTCAAATTCTTCGACCACAGTTATACTACTAGCGCCTGTTGCCGTAAAGATTGAATTCTTATACCCCTTTGCGGCTATCCTGCCATTGACTTCTAATTTCTCAGAAGGATTAGGTTCCCCGATGCCAACATTTTGAGCAGACAGATTGGATACAATTAAAAGAGTGAAAAAGGTAAGCAGTAGATTTTTCAAATGCATGATTATTTGATTTTTGTAAACACATAAAAAAAATAAGTGGCATATAATAAAAGTTTATAACCAACATAAATATGAAGTTCTAACATTGAATCACAGCGCCTCAATTCCTGATCGAGACGCTGCAACCAATCCTTATTGCCATTCCTAAAATCTTGCAGAAGGGGTATATTTTCTAGTTCCACCTTCTACCATCACCCGTTCCGTTCCAATCACTGCTCCTTGTTGAGAAACCTGCAACAAATACATACCAGAAGGCAACTGTCCTTCTAGGTCGATCGGCAAAGCAGCTTGTTCCGTGCTTTGATATTCAGCAACTACTCGCCCTTGTAAATCAATGACCCGAACATCCAATTCACCTTTGCTATTTTCAGGAAACTGAATCATAAAATTACCCGCGCTTGGATTTGGAAAAACAGATAGCTCAAGCGGAGAACTTGAATGGGTACGGACTTCTGGCGTATCAATTATGCCGGACCCTGGAGGAAGCGCAGCCGCGGAAGGAGGAAGTACCGCAGGGTCGATTCGGATTTTTACAATTTTATCACAACCTCTTGGCAGGTGGGTAATGGTAGTATAATAATAGGGTAAAGGATTCGTACTATAATCATCTTCCAACTGAAGTTCATTCAACGAAAGATCATAATAACCAATATAGTTGGTATTATTAAAAGGCGTTTGGGAGTACCAGTCATCGTCAATTTCAAAATCATTACTATTGGCTATGTCAAGTGCAGATAAGAAAATAAAATCACCAATTAGGTTGTCAAGCGATCCAATATAAATACCTTGATTATCGATGGCGTTTCTAAAACGATCAAAAGGGTCATTAATAATTCCATAATTTAAAATATGATCAATATTACCAAATTGGGCACCATCCTCAATACAAGCTAGGTAACCATAATTTTTAATGATTCCGGCCGAGGTCAGGAGGAATCTGCTTTTTCCAATAATATCACTACAGACTTTATTGACTATACTGCCTTGATTTTGAATAAAGGTAAATGATATTCCTTCTTCTGTAATCACTCCGCCATCATTGATTAAACCACCAGTGGCTTCGTTTCTAAATCTAGTTAGGCCAGTTAAGCTTAAGGCGCCACGATTATTAAAATTCCCCCTGTTCAAAATCCCAGTGTCACCACCATCGATAATGTTTATTTGTCCTATATTATTGAATTTTTGATTAGGCTCTACTAATATTCCTGTTGCAAAACCTTGAACATTGATAATTCCATTATTAAGATTATCAAAAGAAGTACCTACCAATAGAATTCCTGTAATAGGGTTGAGGTTTCTAGATTCATTTTGGAGATGAATCAATCCTGCATTTTCAAAAACACTCCCAAGGCTAATAAACATGGTTGAAGCCCCAGAAGAAAAGCGTTCTATCTGAAGGGTAGCATTGGAAAGATTGAAAAAAGTACTGTTTATTAAAATTCGGAATGGCATATCATGAATAATGCTAAAATCCATTATCCCACTATTGGTAACCTCCGAATTAGAATAAATTTGAAAATTTCCCGGATAGCCTTTTTCTATTTCTATCCCACCAGTATTGGTCATCGAACTATTTGTAGCCACTGTGATTCCTTGTCCTACGTTCGCCTTCAACAGGAGTACATAACCGTGATTAGAGAAGTTTCCAGAAAGCACATATATCGCTCGTTGGCCAACTTCTTTAAACTCCATGAATCCTTTTTTTTCATTCACTAAAGTTCCTTCCACGAAAATTCCTTCTAGAGGGATAGACGAAAACAACAGTGTTCCATTATTGATTAACGAGGCATTGGAATTAATACTGATTCCTCGAAAGGTGGATTTATATACTTCCAAGGTTGCTTGTCTTTCAATGATTAGTTGAGCCGTCCCCCTTAGAGAAAGACTCTTGATCGTACTGCTCGGCATATCATAGATAACTGGACCGGAGGTAATATCGATAACGACCTCATCATCGGATCCGGGAATAGTATTGGTGTCCCAGTTATCTGGATCTTCCCAATTCTGTGAACTATTGCCAGTCCAAAAAATGGTTTGTGCATTCGAGGTGAATACAAAAAATAAACAAGTAAAAAAGATTAAATAATTTTTCATTTGGAGGCGTTTTATAGGTTAAAAATAAGGCTGCAAAATTGGGGAAAAACGCGCTGGAATTTTTCACCTAAAAGGGTGATATTTTGATTAATTCCGTTTATGAATTGATCTTAAAAAGAATGGATGAAGTAAGAATCATTGTTTCAACTAGTTTTTAGTAAATTTGTCTTTTGAGTTATCCCACCTATTTACATTCTATCAAATGAAAATTATCAAATGAAAAAATATATTGGGTTTCCATTGTTACTTTTCCTAGGAATTTCTTTTTCTGCATTTTCAAATACAGATAGCTTGCTGACTGTTTTAGCCCAGATGGAGATGGAAGAAGATACGACCAAACTAGAGATTCTGAATGACCTCATCAAAAACACATTATGGAATTATCCAGATCAGGCACTTCAATTTGCAGAAACTTACGACTCGATTGCACAAAACACCCGCATTCCAAAATATTTAGGTAAAGGCAAGAATTTTCGAGGCATGTGCTATCACGTCAGAGGCGATGCTGAACAAGCCATGAAATATTATTTGGATGCGATTCAATTTTTTGAACTTGCCAAGGATAGTTTATTCATCGGTATATTGTACAACAATATTGGAGCTTGTTCGCTCTATCGTGAAAAACCAGCAGAAACAGTCGAATATTATCATAAAGCATTGCGTTATTTTGTAGCTATTAAAAACGAAGAATGGATTAACAATGTAAATGTCAACCTAGGGGTACAATATATAAGTCTTGAGGAATACGAAAAAAGTAATGCCTTCAATCAAAAAGCTTTAGACTATTACCAAAATAAAAAAGACCTACATCATCAAGGATTGGTACTGGCCAATATGGGATCAAATTATCTCTTTTTAAAAGAATTTAAAAAGAGCTTAGCGTTTTCTATCAAAGCACTTGACCTAATTGATCCCAATCAGGACATGTCTTTAGTCGCCATAGCCAACACAAATATTGGTAATGCACATATTAAATTAAAGAATCCACATCAAGCCAAATCTTATCTGGATAAAGCCCTTCGTTTATCTCGCAAACACAAATCACTGGAAAGAGAAATTGGAGCTACTAAGGCCATGACCAATTATTATGCAGCAGTTGGCCAATACAAGGAAGGTTTGGAAATGTATAAAGCACATGTGGTGCTGAAAGATTCTCTTTTTAATGAAGAGAAAGATAAAGCAATCGTGGAAGCAACCACCCGATTTGAGACTAAAAAAAAGCAACAAAAAATAGATTTACTCCATGCAAAAAACGAAGTTCAAAAAATCAAATTAACTCAGTCACGTCGACAATCATTTTTTTATATTTCAGGAATTTTAGGACTTGGTTTGTTGGCTTTAGTTTTATTTTATGCCTTCCAAACGAAGAGAAAATCTTTGGCAGAAAAAGAGTTACTCTTGAAAGAGATTCACCATCGGGTCAAAAACAACTTGCAGGTAGTCACCAGCTTGCTCAATATCCAACAGAGAAGAATTAAAGATCCACAGGCTATTGAAGCCATTCAGGAAAGTAAGAATAGAGTGGAATCTATGGCGCTGATCCACAAAAGTCTCTATCAAAATAATGACTTAAGCAATATCAATTCTCGCGACTATATTCAACAACTAGTAGATTATATTTTTAACACCTATTCGATTGATCAAAACAAAATTAACTACAACCTTGATGTACAAACCATAAAAATGGATATGGATACCTTAATACCACTAGGTCTGATTCTGAATGAACTGATTAACAATGCCATCAAACATGCATTTTCTGAAAAAGAAGGCGGCACCATTTCAATTATAATGAAAGAACAAAAGCAAAAAATTATGCTGCAAGTATCTGATAATGGGATCGGCATGCCTAACAAAGATAAAATCAAGAACGCTAATTCCTTCGGCTTTAAAATGATTCAGGCTTTTGTTAAAAAACTAAACGCAACCTTGGATATCCTTTACGAAAATGGTACTACTTTACAAATAGCTTTTGAACAGCCAAAGCATAAATAAAAATGAATAGTGAAATAAATATTTTATTGGTAGAAGATGACATAATTATAGCCGAAGACATTACGAGTTTTTTATTTGAGAAAGGATATCATGTTTTAGAAATCTGTTATACCAAAGAGCAGGCAGTGAAAGCCTTAAAAACCATTCCGGTTGATTTGGCCCTCCTTGACATCAACCTAGGTAAAGGAAATGAAGGGATTGAATTAGCTCATTTTATAAATAAGAACAAAAACATCCCGTTTATTTTTTTAACCTCTTATAGCGATAAAACGACTATCGATCAAGCTAAAACAAGCCATCCTTTGGGATACATTACTAAGCCCATCGATTTTAAAAGCTTGTTTAGCACTATAGAGATCGCACTGTTTAATTTTTCAAAAACACTATCTCAGCAGCAGCTAGACTTGGATCGTCTCAACCAAGCAATTCTCAGCAATATTACCCAAAAAGAATTTGACATGCTCCAAGCCATTTATTTGGGAAAAAATAACCAACAAATTGCGAAAGAAAATTACGTTAGTATCAATACAGTAAAAACTCACGTTCGCAATCTTTACGATAAACTAGAAGTCCATTCCCGCTCGGAATTACTAGCTAAAGTACGCTTGATGATGGACCAAAATTAAAAAAATCAAAATCAGAGTCGCTTATAATCAGCTAACATTATGATCTGTAAAAACGAAAGATAGCCAAAGAATACCTGCTGTGATACGACAGCTTACTGTTTCTATTTTTACTAATAAGTCTTGTCTAAAATGGAATTTATTATTGAAGTAATTATAACTCCTATAGTTGAACTTTTCTTACTACTTGTGGGACTAATGGTGGAAATTGGAATTGCTGTTTATGAATTCATTTTCAAAAAAAAGAATGAAAATTATGGTTTTATTAAAAGAGTTATATTCGGGTTATTGGGGACCATCTTAGTAATATTAATTCCTCTTTTGATAATCTGGTGCCTTCTAAAAATGTAAAATGAGGACGGTATCTGCTATGACACCACAGCCCTACCCCTCACCATGCACCCCATCCAAACACGCCTGTAAAATCTTCGCCAATTCCGCCCCATTCTCAGGATACAAAATCGTCCGATGATCTCCAGGAATTTCGTGAATAACAATCCCCTTGTTGGCAAATGGTTTCCATCCTAAAAATTCAAAATCATCGAGATAGAAGCGTTGTT
>CAZYAC010000282.1:0-6944 GCA_964645475.1 uncultured Saprospiraceae bacterium
TTACAGACAAAACTAACTAACAACCCATTACATGACTCAAAATACGTTACACCCAAAGAGTCTGCCTCCTGTTAAATTTAATAAAAAGGATCGGCCAGAATTTTTTGTTTTACTACGCCAACGTGTCAATCAACATTTTATTGATAATAATATCTCTCGACATTGTAACTGGAGTATGCGATTAAAGACCGTTTTTATGCTTTCGTTATATATGGTTCCGTTTATTATGATGCTCACAGGAGTGATCAACGGTATTGGAGGCATTATGATCGCCTGGGCAATCATGGGATTTGGAATGGCTGGAATTGGACTTTCGGTTATGCATGATGCCAACCATGGCGCATATTCTAGTAACAAGGTGGTTAATAAAGCCATTGGAAGTATTAGTAATTTTATTGGTGGATTTCATACCAACTGGATTATTCAGCACAATGTTTTACATCATTCGTTTACCAATGTCCACGGTCATGATGAAGATATTGACAAAGGTGTTATGCGATTTTCTCCTAATCAACAACATAAAAAAATCTTCCGTTTTCAGGCTTACTATGCTACCTTCTTCTATGGACTCATGACTATTTATTGGTTTGTAGCAAAAGATTTTGAACAGCTGATTCGCTACAACCGCAAGAACTTACTAGCGGGACAAGGACTAACTTTTAAAAGTGCTTTTGCCCAAATTATTTTCCATAAAACTTGGTACGCATTGGTCTTTATTGTTTTACCAATTATGGTAATACCGATCGGTTGGGGATTTTTATTAGCTGGTTTTTTGATGATGCATTTTATTTGCGGCGTAATTCTAGCCTATATTTTTCAACTTGCTCATGTAATTGAAGAAACCAGCTTTTTCAAACAAGACGAATCGGGAAGTGTAGAAAACAATTGGGCCATTCATCAGTTGAGTACCACGGCCAATTTTGCCAATACCAATCGTGTATTTTCTTGGTTAGTGGGTGGATTAAATTTCCAAATCGAACACCACCTATTTCCACACATTTGCCATGTTCATTATCAAGATCTTTCACCGATTGTACGAAAGACATCCGAAGAATATGGAATTCCCTATCACCAACATCATACTTTTTTAAGTGCGTTGAAAAGTCACTTTACACTCTTAGATCAATTGGGACGAAATGTGATTTAAATAGAAATAATCAATTAAAAAACTAGTACCCGGTTTTGAGTAAATACTCGCTTTTTTCATTAGTAATAACAGTTTTGTCTTGCTTTCAGATTTTGTTTTTATTTCACAATTTCACTATCTTGTATTTACATGCAACTAGCAAATAAAATCAATCGAGTCACCGATTATCTACGTGCTCAACTTGGCGATCGGAGACCGACCGTAGGATTAATCCTTGGTTCAGGATTAGGGGTTCTAGCGGACGTTATAGAACATCCCCTGGTCATTCCTTATGGAGAAATCCCAGATTTTCCGCAAACGCACGTGAAAGGTCACGCAGGAGAATTGGTAGTCGGAACTTTAAAGGGGAAAACCGTAATTGTCTTAAAAGGACGATTTCATTATTACGAAGGACATCGTTTAGATACCATTGGTATTCCGATCAGAGTATTCAAAAAACTTGGGGTAAAACAATTAGTCATTACCACAGCAACAGGTGGCGTCAATCCAGAAAACGTAAAAATGGGTGATTTAATGTTGATCACTGATCATATCAATTGGGTTTCTGGAAATCCGCTCGTTGGTCCAAATTTAGATGAATTTGGTCCACGCTTTCCAGATACTTCTAATGCCTACACACCTCGACTTCAAACGCTCGCCAGAAAAGTTGCTAAAAATTTGAAAATAAAACTTAAAGAGGGAACCTACTTATTTACCACGGGGCCAAGCTACGAGACCCCCGCAGAGGTGCGCATGATGCAAGTCCTTGGTGCCGACGTGGCCGGTATGTCTACAGTTCCCGAAACATTGACCGCAGCTCATGCAAAAATGGAAGTAGTAGCGATTACTTTTGTAGCCAATATGGGTTCTGGGTTGAGTGATGAAAAACTTACCCACGAAGATGTTATGGCTACCATGACCTTAGTCAAAGATGATTTTATCGGCTTGGTCGAACAGATTGTTCAAGAGATTTAAAATTAGTAGAACAAGTTCGATCTAAAAATAATATTCTATGCCAACCATCAGAATCGAGACTAAGATTAAGGCAGAAAGAAACATCGTTTGAATTCAAAAAACCAGGATATTTTATAGATGAAATGGAGAAGGGTATTTTTAAATTTTTCAGACATGAACATATTTTTAAAGGAAACGGAGAACAAACATTGATGATAGATGTTTTTGATTATGAATCTCCACTTGGAATTTTAGGAAGGATGGCAGATCATTTATTTCTAAAGGAATATATGACTTCATTTTTAGAAAAAAGAAATGAAATAATAAAGGAATTTGCTGAAACCGACCGTTGGAAAGAAGTTCTAAAATAAAAACAAACATGGATCTAGAAGCGACTACTAATCAACCACTTACAACTACCCTTCTCACTCAATACCAAACCACTCGAGCCTACTCAGAACAATTATGTCAACCGCTTAAGATTGAAGATTATCTACCTCAACCAGTAGACTTTGCCAGTCCTCCTAAATGGCATTTATCGCATATTACTTGGTTTTTTGAGGAGATGATTTTAAAAAAATTCTTACCCGATTATCAACTCTTTAATCAAGCATTCTCCTTTTTATTCAACAGTTACTACCAGACGGTTGGGGAACGTGCGGTGCGTGCAGAACGTGGAGCAATTACGCGCCCTGACGTGTCTGAGGTTTATGCTTATCGAAAATATGTTGATGAACATATGGTTCAATTATTAAGTAAAACTATCAGCGAGGAATTAGAAGAATTAGTAGTTCTTGGTATCAACCATGAGCAACAACATCAAGAGTTACTCATCACCGATTTAAAGCATACCTTTTCATTAAACCCACTGCACCCGATTTATAAATTAGATGGAGACCGAACTTCGGATAAAAATAAAACGAGCGGATGGGTAAACATGGAGGAAAATATTTACCAAATTGGACACCAAGGCAATGGGTTTTGTTTTGATAATGAATTAGGAAGGCATCGAGTATTTCTGGATAAATATCAGATTGCGAATCAATTGGTCACTTGTGGAGAATATTTAGAATTTATAGAGGCAGGCGGTTACCAAGAATTTAAATACTGGTTGGATGAAGGCTGGTCCTGGGTAACCTCGAATCAAATAAATTCACCGCTTTATTGGAAAAAATCGACTGAGGATCAGGATAGGTGGTCACAGTACACCTTAGCAGGGCTCAAAGCCATTGATCCTGATGCTATATTGACCCATGTTTCTTTTTATGAGGCACAAGCCTATGCAACTTGGAAGCAAATGAGATTACCCACTGAATTTGAATGGGAGGCTGCAGCCCAAAAAATGGATTGGGGTAAACGTTGGGAATGGACCTATTCGGCTTATCTACCCTATCCTGGTTTTAAGATTGCTGATGGGGCGGTCGGTGAATACAATGGTAAATTTATGGTTAGCCAAATGGTTTTAAGAGGAAGTTCTGTCGCTACAGCACCGGGGCACGAACGTCCTACCTATCGAAATTTCTTCCATCCAAAATATCGTTGGCAATACACAGGGATTAGACTTGTCCGATCCATGAACAATTTAGGCTAAATATCATTAAATAATTAGGATTTCTATTACCAAAAATTTTTCTACTTGAGATATTCAAAAATCGTTAATGACACTGCTTTTCAAGAACATGTAGACCAAGGGCTTAATGCTTCTCCAAAATATTTATCCTCCAAGTATTTTTATGATAAAAAGGGCGATGCTTTATTTCAGCAGATTATGGCGATGCCCGAATATTATCTGACCAATTCTGAAATGGAAATCTTTACAGAGCAGGCCAAAGATATTGTTTCTGCCTTCGAAATGAATCCTAAAGAAACTTTTGAAATTATTGAACTGGGTGCAGGAGATGGTACAAAGACGATAAAATTATTAGCAGAAATCCAAGAACAAAATTATCTTTTTAATTATTTGCCAGTAGATATTTCCCAAAATGCTTTGGACAAATTGAAGGATTTCCTTTCCATTAAATTGCCTCGATTACAAATCAATCCAAAACAAGGAGAATATTTTAAAGTATTAGAAGAATTACTAAATTCAAATAAACCAAAAATCATCCTTTTCATTGGTTCTAATCTCGGAAATTTATCAGATAAAATGGCCAACGAATTTATGAACTCTCTTGCAGGTTATTTAAAGAAAAATGATAAAGTATTATTAGGCCTAGATTTGATCAAATCCGCTGATATAGTTTTGCCTGCTTATAATGACCCTGCTGGAATTACGCGTGATTTTAATCTAAACCTTCTGAGCCGAATTAATCGAGAACTAGGTGGAAATTTTGTGATAGAAAATTTTTCTCACCAACCATTTTATTCTGAAAAAACCGGAATTACCAAAAGCTATCTCAGAAGCGAGGTGACACAAACCGTTACTATCGATTCGCTGAATCAGTCTTTTGATTTCGCCAAAGACGAACTGATTCATACAGAGATTTCTAGAAAATACAATGAGGATATATTAAGTCAAGTCCTAAAAGGAACAGATTTATCCATCATTCATAAATTTACCGACCGAAAGGGGTATTTCACCGATTTTTTATTGGAAAAATTATAATTTACAATTTCAGGCTTCGAAATTGTAGAAAATACCATATTTAGTTATTTACTCTAACCTCCTGACTATCAATCACTTAATACATCAATAAGTCCAATAAGTTATTTATTTATTTATTTTTTAAAAAGCATGCATCGTTTTCTAAGATTTCCGCATATAGTAAGGTGTAGATCGAGATACAATTAAAATAAATTATAGAAATTAAATCCGAGAACGCTATTTGCAATCTCACTAAAAAATAAAAAATGAAAAATTTTAAAATCCTTATGTTTTTATCGATGGTTATTCTTTCCATCGTTTCTTGTACAAAAGAAAATATTGAAGAGCCGGCAGTCATTGACCCAATTATCGAAGTACCCATTACCGAAACTTCTAATAATCCTTTAGTTGCACAAGTATCCAGCACTTCAGATGATGTATTAGATTTAGGTTGTTTTGTTATTGAAATGCCTTTTGACTTAACTATTGATGGCGAAGTTTCTACCATCGGATCAGTTGAAGACTTTGAAGACGCATTAACCAATGCAGGAGAAACGGCAGATATTGATTTTGTTTACCCGATTGATATTACTTATGAAAACGGCGAAACAGCTTCAATTGCTAGTGGTGAAGAATTAGGAGCAGCATTTTCCGTTTGTGTACCTGATGATGGTTGGAATGATATTGAAGGAGGCTTCCCTGCTTATGTAATTAACGAAGAAAATAGCTGCTATACTTTATTGTATCCTTTAACCTTGACGGATCTTGAAGGTGTTGAAACAGTTGTTGAAGACGAAGCTGCTTTCATTGATGCCTTAGCAAACAATCCACTTTTATTCTTTACGTTCCCATTGACATTAGTTACTGAAGACGGAGAAGAAGTAATGGCACAAGACGATGAAGAATTGTTAAACTTATTTTTTGGCTGTGAAGGTACACATCCTCCATGTGACAGTGTTGTTTTTGGATTTGGAACCATTGCATGTTACGATGTTGTATTTCCTATAAATGTATTAGTTGTTGATGTAGACGGTAACACATCTACGGTAACACTAGAATCTGAAGATGATTTTAACAGCGCTCTCCTTACCGGAAATGTGGTTGGATTTGACTTCCCAATTACGGTTACAGACCTAGAAGGAACCGAAGTGGTTATTAATAGCGAAGAGGAATTTGAAACAGCCATCTCAAATTGCTTTGGTTTCGGTGGTGAACCAAATACTCTCACACTAGGTTTTTTAGCTAATGACACCTCGCTAGATGGAAATTGTTACGCAATTCAATTTCCGGTCAGCTTTACCTCTCCAAACGGTGGATTAATCATCGTAGCAGCTAATGCTCAAGAAGCTTTAGACGCGATAATTAGTAATCAATTTAATCTAGTTCCTGTTTATCCAGTAAGCGTAATAGCCGCAGGAACCAGTAATACAATTACCTTGGAAAATGAGGAAGATTTGGTCGACCTTCTTGATTCATGTGAATAAGAGAAGATCATTCATTATCCGTCCCGAAGGATTTCGGGACGGATACTTTAAATTTTTTAAACCAGTATTTATAGAAATATCTGAATTATTTTGATAGAAAAACAAATTATATCACTTTGTCGGGGAGGAAAGCGAGATGGGCAGCGAAAACTCTATCAAATCTGTGCACCTTATGTATACAGTACGATCAAGCGATATATTGTTGAGACCGAAGATATTAGAGATACGATGCAGGAGGTTTTTGCTAAGGTCTTTAAAAACATCAAAATGTTTGATGAGACAAAAGGAACTTTTAATAATTGGATTAGAAAAATAGCCGTTAATCAGGCCTTGATGTTGATTAGAAAGAAAAAACAAATTTCACACTTGATTCCTCTGGATGATTTCCACAATAGCACCTTAGGAAGTCCAGATAAATACGACAATCTTTCTAGAGAAGATGTAGATAAAATATTAGAAAAAGTACCCGATGGTTACCGTATCGTTTTTACCATGTATGTAATTGATGGGTATGATCATAAAGAAATTGCTGAACTATTGAATATTAAAGTAGAAACATCTCGTTCTCAATTAGCCAGAGCGAAGAAATGGATTCATTTTCATTTATTTGATAACGAAAAAAGCAAGGCGTATGGACTCTTTTAACAAAAAAATATCCGAGTTATATAACGAAGAGCAGTTGCCAGAAAATCTACCCGATGGTTTTGGGTGGGATGATATGAGCGATGGTATCTACGAAAAAATGGAGGAACCTAAAAAGAAAAGAAAATTCTTTTGGATGTGGTTTACCTTGGGA
>CAZYAC010000283.1:0-6913 GCA_964645475.1 uncultured Saprospiraceae bacterium
GTAAATTTTAAACTAGTTTTAATTTGTTTACTTTTTTTCGGATCCCTCTTTCCGCTTTCTGCGCAAAATTTTACCGCTGAAAACTACCCTTCTTTTGAGGTTGGTCACTCACAAGTTTACAGTTTATTGGAAGACAGCCACAGCTACTTATGGATTGGTACTTGGGGAGGCGGTTTGAGTCTTTATGATGGTCAGGCTTTTAAAAAATTTGCTGGACAACAACAGCCAGGAACTAGATATATTAACGCGCTTCTAGAGGATGATCAAAAAAATATTATCATTGGTGGAGTCGGAAACATCTCTATTTTTGACGGTCAATATTTTAAGTCACTTCCTTCGCTACCTCCCAACGTACAACAGATCAACGACCTGATTCAAACACCCGATAAGAAGATATGGGTCGCTACCGATCGCGGTTTGTTTTTTCTAAAAAAAGACAAGTTAATCGCTGTTCCTAGTTTTCCAGACAATGCGAATATAGAAGACCTTTTTCTAACCAAAACTGGAACGCTCTGGATAGCCACCACAGAAGGTGCGTATTATTTTGAAAATAATTTTTTTAATAAAATCAGTACTATTGATGGACTTAGTCGGGATCATGTACGATCGATCACTGCTACCAAAGACGGACGAATCTGGCTGGCAACTGTCACAGGAGGAATAGACATTTATTACAAAACAACCATCAGCCGTTTTTCCGAATCTGATCAATTTGAAGAAGGATTGGGAATCAATACGATCTCCACCGATAAAATCGGACGAATTTGGATCGGCATGGTCAACGAGGGTGCCTATTGTTATGATCCAGTAACTAGTACTGGCTTTTGGTTACGGGAACGTACTACCGCCGGATTGGAAAGCGATAATATAAAAATCACCTTGGCGGATCAATGGGGCAATTACTGGTTAGGAACTTCCGGAGGCGGACTTACCCGATATGCTGCGACCACTCAACAATTTACACAGTACACCGAAGCGGACGGACTGGCAGATAAAGAGGTGTACGCCCTTAGTAAGGATAGTTCTGGAACATTATGGTTGGCTACCAGTCGTGGGGTCAGTACTTTTGATGGTAAAAATTTTAGCAATTTCAGTAAGGACAGAAGTTTTGCAGACATCAAATGTCGCGCTATTTTGATCGATCAAAAAAACCGTATCTGGATCGGAACAGAGGGTGATGGTCTAAAATTATATGATGGAAATAGTTATCGCCAATTTCAACCTTGGGATGGAATCGAAGGCAATTTGATTCAAGATATTGTCGAAGATAGTTTAGGTAATATTTGGGTAGCGATGATGGATGCCGGTATTGCTCGATTGGCCGTTGACGATCGGGACAGTAGTGGAACCACCTACCGCATTGACAGATTTACTGAAAAAAATGGTTTACCTGTCAACGCTATTTACGACCTGCATCTTGATCGTTGGCAACGACTTTGGTATGCGACTAGAGGTGGTGGTATTGGTTATTTGGAAAATGACAGTACGCTCCTAAACTTCTCTAAAGACGACGGACTGCCTTCGATGCATGTGCGTACCCTAACCGAAGATTCGCTTGGCTATTTGTGGGGCGGTACAGCAGATAATGGCGTTTTCAATATTCACCTCTATGGGCAACAACCTCAGTTTTCGGTTTTTGGAGAACAAGAAGGACTTAGTTCTAATAATATTTATGCGCTGATCTCTTCTTCCAATGATCAAGTTTGGGTAGGCAACCAATCAGGCGTGGATTTGATCGCGGTAAGTAGCGGCCGCGACGAAATTGATGCGATAAAATTTTATGGAAACAAGGAGGGATTTATGGGTGGAGAAACCTGTGAAAGTGCGGTAATCAAAGATCAGGATATCTTGTGGTTTGGGACGATCGGCGGCCTAATGAAATATACGCCAAAAGTGTTAGAGAAAGATGGAAACGCTCCAAAAATTCAAATTACCAATATAAGACTATCGTACGATTCCTTACAAAATACCGTCTATGGAAATGTATTAAACAAATGGGGACAAGTCGATTCTACCCTCATCTTTAATCATAATGACAACAACGTAAGCTTCGAATATAACGGACTGCATTTAAGACAATCATCTGCCTTGAAATATCAATGGAAAATGGATGGTTTAACTGAGGAATGGTCGCTACCACAAACGGATAAAAAAACTGATTTTCCTTACCTCCCTTCTGGTAAATATATCTTTCGAGTACAAGCAGTAAGTGCCTCTGGCATTAAAAGTCGGGAACAATCTGTGGCATTTATCATCCGTACTCCTATCTGGAAAACCTGGTGGTTTAAAATAGGAGCAGCATTGTTTGGTGTTTTTCTGGTTGGTGGTTTTTTCTTTTCTCGCATTCGTACTATTCGCCAAGAATCTCGGCAAAGAACAGAAAGACTAGAAATGGAAAAACATCTGCTAGAGTTAGAACAAAAGGCTTTACAATTGCAAATGAATCCTCATTTTATTTTTAATGTTTTAAATACCATTCAAAGTAAAATAAACGCGACCGATCACCGAGATGCCCGCTATCAGTTGGCGAAGTTTTCGAAATTGATGCGTGCTACACTAGAAAATTCGCGGGTATCGACTATTCCTTTAGAAGAGGAAATTCAAAGTCTTGAAAACTATTTGGCCATGGAAAAAATGAGTCGGAACAATAGTTTTGACTATACAATTGACTTGATAGGAACCACCGATCCAGCAACTTTAATTCCTCCAATGCTAATTCAGCCTTTTGTGGAAAATTCCATTATTCACGGAGTAGCCCATGTACCTGAAGGTGGTAAAATTGAAGTTAGTTTTACCCAAAGAAATGGTTTTTTGGAAATTATGGTTTTGGATAATGGTATCGGCAGAGTCGCTGCAAAAGAGCGTAAAAGTCAGATCGAAGCACAGCATAAATCTGTTGCGCTAGCCGTTACACAAGAGCGCCTGGAATTATTAGGCGATCAATCAGGAGGTCTGAAGCGACTAGAAATTGAAGATATAACCCACGATGGAAAAGTGGAAGGAACACGTGTTTTATTACGAATCTAAATATAGAAATTGTTTATTAATTTTTCATGCGAATCAGTAGTTGAAATTATTTTAGAATAAAGTCTAATCTATTTAATAAGATGCTATTTGCCGCTTGCTACTTGCTTCACTCGACCGCGATTAAAGAGGGCAAGAAGCGAGAAGCAAAAACCAAGCATAATATTGAAAATGATATTTTTTGGTTGATCAATTCATATTTAAACCCTGATTCGATTTTTTATTTTAAAATCAATTCGCGAGTAGATTGTCCCGCTGCAGATTCGATGTTCACGTAGTAAATACCCGCTGCACCTAAGTCATTGCGCGCTACTTCAAAACGATGATTTCCAGTTCCTAATTCGCCTTTAAAAATGGTTTTCACCAGTCTTCCAGTTTGATCCACTATATTAATGGTGTAATAATCTGCTGCATCGAATAGATCGAAGTTGATGGTAGATAAACCGTTCTCCATGATAGTTGGTTCGATACTTAAATCGCTAACCGCTTCCATGAAGTTTTCATTATTAAGAGCTATATCAATGTCTGTATAAACATTAGAGTTCTCATATGTAAACACACCATTATTTTCCGACCAAATGATAGCAACTACTTCTAGGCTTTCTAAAGGCCATTCTGCCTCAAAAGGAATACTATATTCTCTATCTATTATAGTCCCATCAGTTACTGCACCAGTAGTTAGCTGCTCTCCAAAATGCGAGGTTGTAAAAGAAGACACCAATACTTTTTCGTGTTCCGCATTACTCCCTTGGTTTTCTTGAAACCCCACATAACCATCATTCACGATGTAAAGGCCAAGGTAATAATTCGCATCTGCATCTTGAAAAAATTCAGTTTTAGTAGTCACTCTGATTAAGTTATCATCGCTGTAAAAAAGAGGAATTAGCCCCGTATTAACGATGGGCGCTTGTTCAGCAATATCATCTACTGCTGTTTGAATTTCAACTCGTTTAGTGGCAGCCGTACTACTACCGATCGTCTGTCTTTCGTTCCCTAAGTAAAATTGAGGCTGACCTGAGATCATAAAATTATTCGCCAAGGCACCCGAGGTAGCTGTCAGCAACTCTCCACTGTGATGAACGGCCATTAAGGTGGCCTTCGCTTCATTGTCCTCAATCAAGTCGTGAAATAAATCCCAGCCCCAGCCACCACAAGGAGGACACCAGGTAGCACTGATTTTAGTTATTAATGTGGACTGTGTTTCAGGAACATCCTGACTATAACCTGAAAAGGTCAATAATAAAAATGCAATACTTATTGTAATTTTTTGAATCATGATATTAATAATTTTTATTGATTGTTTGTTTTCTACGAAGGGGTCAACAGATTGTTGCTGATGACTTCTTACCCTACAAAAGTAAGCAGATTGTAAGAGTGGTGCAGGTGATTTCAGTCTATTTGTAGACTGGTTAGCATTTTTAACAGGTGAGCAAATATCTAGGTTAGCACCGGTACTAAAATAGGTTTATAAAACCAAAATTATTCTTTTCTTTTCCATCTAAGACCTCGTAGGCGCCGTGGTCCGTACCATAACCAGAATCCTGTGGCGGCTAGAAGAATGACTCCCCACCCTAGAAAATTCATGGCGGTGAGTTTAAAAATATCGCCGAAAATAGATCCATCGTGCAGCGATTCAATCCAATCAGAATAACGTACATCAATAGAAAGGACTTCTCCTGATGCGCCATCCAATTGCACTTCCCAATTATCTTTTTCGAATAAAATTTTCACCATTCCTTTATCCGGTCGAACATCGATTCGATCAATCGCATTTCCAATTTGTTCAGGATATTTTTTGTAAAGTGCTTCTTTTCCAAGCAAGGTTAAGTCAGATAGTTTTTTCCATTGGGTGAGATCAGTGACCGTTCCACGTTGCGTGACGGGCTGAATCATGGCTACATCTTTTTTTAGTGCCAACAAGATGCCTGTCACTGCGCTGCAGATCAACAAAAGTGCTAATACCAATCCTAGATACCGATGCCAAACGCGTACCCTACGTAATCCTTTAATAAGTCGATCAAATGCCAATTTTAAATAGTCGGTGGCCAGGAGCCAGGTTAAATAATAATTTACAAAGAGCTAGTTGGCTTCCCTCGGCCGTAAATTACGTTAAAGGGAAGCTAACTGGCCAACAGGCGAACCAGTTAATAGCAAAAAACAGCTTCCGATAAAATGTCATACATTCAGAAACCTAGTATTTACAATAGAAAAACCGCATTGACAAAAATAAATTTTCCTTGTCGCCAGAATCCTCGGAAGAGCGGGTTATCCACCATATATACGACTTTTCCACGCCCAAGGTTTTGAACCCCAAAAACGGAGGTTTCTTCTATTCTCTTTTTTGCGTCAAATCCAACAAACCCAGTAATTTGAGGAGCTTTACCGACGTAGCCTACATTCCAGCCACTATCCAAATATTCGTAGGCAGTCCTACTGGTTTTTAAGGTGTGGTAATAATCCGGCAAGCCATAAGCAAGTGGGTGAGTATTGTCTAATTTTATTTTATAAATAGCACCAGGCATGGCATTGGTGATAGACCTTCTTTCCTGTCCTGCATAATGGGTCCTTTTTGGCGAATCCTTTTTTCCACTATTACTAGATGAATTTTTCTTTCTTTTTATTTTAAAATCAGGATGTCTACTCACTTTACCTACGGCTGATCCCAACGCAATTAGTTTTCCGCCACCACGCACCCAAGTCGTAATTTTTGACATTGCAGTACTATCCATTTTTGGATAACTACCATCAGCTAAAACCAATACATTATAATCTGCTAAACTCGTTCTACCAAAATCATCCGTATAAATGTTTGTTACCTGAATTTTTAATTCCTGATCAAAAAGGTGCCAAAGATAACCAAAGGAATTTGGATCAGTACCTTCCCCACCAACAATCATAATTTTCGGTTGTTTCAATAGTTTCATTTTATCAGATCCTAGATCTTTACCATTCGCAGAAAATCCAGTCATTACTGGCGTAAGGGTACACTCCATCTCATTCGCCGTTTCCAAAACAATACGGTCAAAAGATTTTCCTAATTTACGGTTATCACCTCGATTGATAATTATAGTACCCGCCAGATATTTTTCACCTTCTAAAACAAAATCAACAGAAGCTACTTTTACGGATACCTTCTTATCTTGCAAAGCATTTAAAAACTGGGCGTCTTCTAATCCATTCCAAGCTACCAGATAAGCATAAGCGGAAGCAGCGTTTAGATTGTATTTTTTAAATTCATTAGCAACATATTCTTCTGTTGGTTTTAAGTCAGATTTTAAAGCATAAGCATCTAGTCCATGAGCATAAGGTAATGCCCATGCGGTAATGTCATAAGTCAGTGAATCAACCAAAAAAGGTTCAGGTTCAAAAAGCACCTGAGTCAAAATAGACATTGGCTGATGGGCATTGATCACCAAGTCATCAGCAGCTAGATTAAAATTGCCAGTTATTCCTGTCCGATAATTAAAGGCCGAACCAATTGATTGACTCTTGCCAGCTAGCCCATACTCAATACTGTGACTATCCAGAAAATCACAGAGGAATTTAATTTTATCCTTTCCGTTACTCGCTTTGATAATAAAACTTTTGTATTCTCCACTAGGATTGGCTTTACTAGTCTTGAAATAATCCTCGAATTGATCTGTCAGTTGCCGAGCATTTTCAGAAGCTACTTCTATCGTAGAAAGAGCCGTTGTCTTATGGTGAATAATCCGATCTATTAACTGCAGCGTATCTCCATTTTCTAATATAATCGCTCGGCCCGCCATGCTATGTCCACCCTGTTCGTAAGTCATACCAATAGCACCATTAAATGTCGGATAAGTATCTCCGTAGCTAGGATATAATAGATCAAAATATTCACGGGTAAAGTACAACCAACCTTTTTCAT
>CAZYAC010000284.1:0-6866 GCA_964645475.1 uncultured Saprospiraceae bacterium
GCTTACGATTTATTATAAACCCACCATAAACATAAAATAAATAATTTTTTAAAAAATAATATTATGACAACTTATAATTCTGCAATTGAACAAGTACGTTTCCTGAAAGCAAAATATGGAAGCAAATGGGATGCTATTAATGCTGCGAACATAGCACGGATGGCCGTACAAAATCGGTTTAAAACTGGATTGGATATCGCCAAATATACCGCCGCTATTATGCGTCAAGACATGGCGGAGTATGATGCCAATCCTGCCAACTACACGCAATCCTTAGGTTGCTGGCATGGGTTTATCGCTCAACAAAAAATGATTGCGGTAAAAAAACATCACAAGACGACCGCTAAGCGATATATTTATCTTTCCGGTTGGATGGTCGCTGCCCTTCGGTCTGAATTTGGACCATTACCGGATCAATCTATGCACGAAAAAACGGCAGTTCCTAAATTAATTGAAGAGATCTATACCTTTCTTCGCCAAGCAGACGCAGTTGAATTAAATGATCTATTTCAACGATTAGAAAAAGGAGAAGATGTGCAAGATCAAATAGATAATTATGAATCACACGTAGTGCCAATTATTGCAGATATAGATGCCGGATTTGGTAACGAGGAAGCTACTTACCTTTTGGCTAAAAAAATGATCGAAGCAGGTGCCTGTGCGATTCAAATTGAAAACCAAGTTTCGGATGCCAAACAATGTGGCCATCAAGATGGAAAAGTAACCGTTCCGCACGAAGATTTTATTGCTAAGTTGAATGCCATTCGAGCTGCCTTTTTAGAGTTAGGTATCGAAGACGGAGTCATTGTCGCACGGACAGATTCTGAAGGTGCGGGGTTGACACAAAAATTACCCGTTTCAAAGGAGCAAGGAGATCTGGCTTCACAATATTTAGATTTTGTGGATGCCGAAGAAATTTCTATTGAAGAAGCCAATCACAATGATGTCTTAATTAAGAGAGATAATAAATTGATGCGACCAATTCGACTGGCAAATGGTTTATACAAATTTAGAGAAGGTACGAATATCGATCGGGTAGTACTAGATTGTATTACCAGTTTACAAAATTGTGCTGACCTACTTTGGATTGAAACACCAACACCAGACGTTCAGCAAATTGCACACATGGTTAATCGAATTAGAGAAGTGGTCCCAAATGCTAAATTGGTTTATAATAATTCTCCTTCCTTTAACTGGACCCTCAACTTCCGTCAACAGGCTTATGATGCCATGACAAAAAGCGGGGAGAATCTTGCTGATTATAATCGTGAAAATCTAATGGATGCTAAATACGATAATTCTTCTTTATCAAAATTAGCAGATAAGATGATTCTTAACTTTCAGAAAGATGCAGCATTGCAAGCAGGAATTTTCCATCACTTGATTACTTTACCAACGTATCATACGACTGCTTTACACATGAGCGATTTAGTAGAAGGATATTTTGGGGATGAAGGAATGTTGGCATACGTTCTAGGTGTCCAACGACAAGAAATTCGCAAAGGCGTTTCTTGTGTTAAACATCAAAGGATGGCTGGCTCAGATTTAGGCGATGATCATAAATCTTTCTTTGCAGGTGATAATGCCTTGAAAGCAGGCGGAGAAAAAAATACCAGTAATCAATTTGATGCTGTTAGAGCATAGTTATGTTTAAACCCTTTAAAGCCCTATTCTAAATTTTTAGAATAGGGCTTTTTTAGTTTTCGGCGCCAAAAAGTGTACATTGTGAGGCAAAAGGAAAGATTTGGTTATACGCTCCTATTTGAAATGATTCTTTTCTTTCTTATTTTTTATCTTTGACGCTTAAAAGTATTCTACTAAAAAAATCATATCCATGAAAAAGAACATCCTCCTTGCCCTCATTGCAGTATTCCTATTCACAACCTCTCAACTTACTGGACAATTGACTTGGTCTCCAGAGAAAATTATGGGAGGCGATGAAGTTGCCATTTCATATGCGCCCCAAGGAACGCCCTTAGAAAATGAAAAAACCATTGTGGTTAACCTCTACCAATTGGATGAAAAGTCAATTGAAGTTGAGGAAATAGCAGTGGAGTATAAGGATGGAAAATTTACAGGAACTTTTAAAGTAGATGCCGCTACGAAGGCTTTGCTATTTGGATTAAGTGATGAAGACCTGACTACTTTTGATAGCCGAGATAAAAAAGGATATAAAACGATTTGCTACCAAGCCGATCGAAAAACGCCTGTGGCAGGCGCTTATGTTGCTAAAGCAAAAATTGTTTGTGAATATGCAGAAATCGTAGGGGCTAAACTAGATAGTAAAAAAGGATTAAAACTTTTAGACAAAGAATTTAAAACACATCCTGCTTCTGCGAAAAATATAAAATTTCAGAACTTTCATCTTGGATTAGCATCGGTAAATAAAAATGAGGAAGCGCTTAAAGTACACGAAAAACTAGCCAGTGATATTCTTGCAAAAGAAAACCCATCAGAAGCTGAGTTAGAATATATTTATAAATATACCGGTAGCGTAAAAAAAGATAAAGGAGCCGCAGAAAAAATAAAAAATCAAATCATTGCCAATCATCCAGAAAACTATTTTGCGGTCCACAAACTAAGTGGAAAAGTCAGAACTGCTAAAGAGGTGTCTGAAAAGATTGCCGTCCTCGATGAATGGAACAAAAAATTTGGAGATGACCCATCAAAAAATAGTACCAAAAACTATATCATCAGTAAAATAGTTACGCAATATGGTAAGGCGGGAGATTGGGATAATTTTAGAAAGTATCTTAAGATGATCGATGATCCTGGACGAAAAGCCATGATCTTAAATAGCACTGCTTGGCCAATGAGCGGTGAAAGTATAGATGCAGAAGCGACAACTCCTAAACTAGGACAACAACTTTCTAAAGAATCACTCGAACTACTCGAAGTGGAAATGAAAGAGATGACTGCTAAATCTAAAATTTTCACCCCACGACAATATTTGAACAGACTTAAATATTCCTATGGCTCGTATGCAGATACGTATGCCTTACTTGCCTATAAAAATAACCAACTAGAAGAAGCACTGGCTCATCAATTGATTGCATGCGAGCAAAATAATTTTGAGAATGGAGAAATGAATGAAAACTATTGCTTTTATTTTGAAAAGATTAAGAGTCCAAAAGAAACAGAAGCCTTAATTGCTAGTCTTATAGAAAAAGGAAAAGCTACTGCAAAAATGGAAGCACAACATAAGCGTTTGTTCATGGCCAACAACTCCTTGGATTCCGCCTATGAAAAATATGTGACTCACCTAAAAAAATCAGCCCATGAATTAATGCGATCAACGCTTAAATCAGAAATGATCAACACTCCTGCTCCTAGTTTTAACTTAGTCAACCTCAAAGGAGACAAGATCACTTTGGACAAGCTCAAAGGAAAAGTCGTGGTGGTTGACTTTTGGGCTACTTGGTGTCGTCCTTGCACGGCTTCCTTTCCAGGTATGCAAAAAGCAGTTAATAAATTTACGGAAAGCGATGATGTGGAATTTGTATTTATTGATACTTGGGAATCCGGCGATGATGTTCATCAAAAAGTCTCTAATTTTATTTCAAAAAACAATTATTCTTTCCAAGTCTTAATGGACTTAGATGCTAAAGTGGTTAGCGATTTTGGCGTAAGTGGAATTCCTACTAAATTTATTATTGACAAAAACGGAATGATTAAATTTAGAAGCGGTGGATTTAATGGAAATGATGAGGAACTCGTTGATGAATTAACGATGATGATTGAATTAGCTGGAGGTACCATTCCGAATTAAATAATATTTGAGACTGGGAACGTTTTTTGCTGATTAAGTTAATATAACACATAATTAAAAATGTAAATATGACTCGCATTAGTAGCTTACTATTTTTTCTACTCTTAATCTCGAATTATACCCTCTATAGTCAAAAAAACCAGCCTAATATTTTGCTCATTATTGCGGACGATCTCGGAATAGATGTCACCAATGGGTATCAAGTTAATGACCGAATGCCTACCACACCTCATCTGGATGCTTTGAGAGAAAACGGGGTGACTTTTACCAATACTTGGGCAACTCCTCAATGTACTCCTACCCGAGCTGCGATCATGAGTGGCAAATATGGGATAAAAACAGGCGTGATGAGACCTCCTGGGAATTTGGATTTGGTGCATCAATCTTTATTTAGCAAAATAGCTGAAAGGACGAATGATGAATATACAGGAGCACTAATAGGTAAATGGCATATCTCTAATTCTAATCCGGTAAATTACAATCATCCGATCGAGCATGGTATTGATCATTACGAAGGATTGTTTAATTCTGCCGTTCCAAATTATTATCTATGGGATAAGGTAGAAAATGGCATGCTAACAACGAGTGATGAATACGTAACGACTAACTTAACTAATTCAGCCATTGATTGGATTTCGGATCAAGATAATCCTTGGTTTCTTTGGTTGGCACATCCTGCACCTCACGGTCCTTTCCACGTACCGCCCGATGGCTTATACACGGTTGGAAATACCAACAATAATTTAGGAAAATACCTAGCGGCTATCGAAGCCATGGATTATGAAATCGGAAGAATGCTGGATAGCATGGACCAAGAAACCATAGATAATACCGTTTTCATATTTCTTGGAGATAATGGAACACCAGGCAGTGTCATCCAAAACTTTCCTTCTAACCATTCTAAAGGATCGCTTTACGAAGGAGGTCTTCGAGTTCCACTTTTTATCTCTGGAAAAGGTGTTTCTAGAGTCAATGAAATCGATGATAATCTCAATCATGTAGCAGATCTATATGCCACCATTCTTGAACTCACAGGAGGAGAACAACTCTCTGGTGGTACCAATAATAGTATGAGTTTAAAACCATTATTGTCTTGCGAAACGGATCTGAACAGACCTTATATTTATACGGATTATGAAGATGGTAATGTTTTGGGTTGGGCGATTCGAAACCAAGATTATAAACTCATCGAAGATGAAAATGGAACGTTAGAATTTTATAAAATTTCGGAAGATATCCTTGAGGACAATAATCTGATTGGTAACCTCACACCGGAAGAACAAGCGCTGCTGACCGCCATGCAAGCGGAGGTGATCGTGATGAGAACCGATTGGTCTTGTCAGGATGGGATTCAGAATGGAGATGAAATGGCAATCGATGATTGTGAGGATGATTGCACGGCAGACAATTCTTTAAGTACCACCAATATCGGATGCTGTGAAGTGCCAAATGAACCCAGCGTTTACTACGAATATATAGAAGGAGGCCTTCGTCGAATTTATTCTAATAATTTTCCCGATCACGATTATTGCTATAATAGTGTGAATCAAATGCCTTCACAGACCTATCATGATTTTGGCATAAGTTTGACGCCGACGTTAGCCAATGAAAGCACCAATATTGTACAAGACAATGGAAGACCCGCAAGGTTTTTTGGTGTCGCTAAAAACGGCGTCATCTTCGCGCCAGCTCCAGCTGCTCCCTTTATCTTTGAAAATCAAAACACCGGTGAATTCAATTGGGACTGGGTCTTTGAACCGACCAATAATCAAGGAATAGGACAAGACGTGGTTGGTCTTGATTGTGCTTCTGCCCACACGGGTGGTCAAGGGTACCATTATCACGGTAATATGTTTTCTTATGTTGAAAATGAGTCTCCTGGAATTTCTACTACTACCACCATTCCTACTACACCATTGCACATCGGTTGGGCTTCAGATGGCTTTCCTGTTTTATATAGATTTGGGCCTGACCCAGATGGAAATATCAAAGAACTAATTCCAAGTTATCAATTAAAACGAGGCTTGAGACCGGGAGATAATATCACGGCACCTTGTGGTGCTTATTCTGGAAAATATACCAATGATTATGAATTTATCTGCGGAAAAGGAGATCTAGATGAATGTAATGGTATTCAAAGTGCGGTTACCGTTGCAACAGTGAATGGGATGGAGACCTTCCAATATTTCTACGTTATTACAGCCACCTTTCCACAAATACCTAGATGTCTAATGGGAACGGTAAGTCCAGATTTTGAAAATAGTGCAGACCAACCTACGGGAGTCGACAATGACAATGATGGTTTTTTAGCGGAGTTTGATTGCGACGATACCAACCCCGACATCAATCCACTAGCGATGGAAATACCAGGGAATGATATTGATGAAAATTGCGATGGATTAACGACGTCCATTTCCGAATTAGCTTTTGAAGAAATAATCGTTAGCCCTAATCCATCAGATGGTAGATTTAGCATACAAATTCCAATGGATGAAATGATAACCGTAACCGTATTCTCTTCGGATGGAAAATTAATAACAAGCGCTTCTGGTACGCGTGAAATAGAATTTCGAGGATTATCCTCTGGACTTTACATTTTGCAAATTTCTTCTAGAGATGGAGCGAGTATTTATAAAAAACAAATAATAAGATAAAATGAAAATCCTATTTCTAATATCAACTGTGTTCTTTACCAATCTAATCACACCTGCGCACGATGTGCCAGTAGCAACGTTTCGTATTACAGCATCAGCTGCGGTAGTAAATTTAGATATCACGTTTGATCTAGAAGATTTTTCTGAGTCACTTGATATCGAAGCTAGGGAAGTAAATCTCAAAAACGTGCAAACCTATTTGCAGGAAAATACAAACTTCCAATTCAATGGCCAAGTTGCCAACTTTAAAATATCGGAAGTTGAAATTATTAGAGATCATATTCAGGCAAAGGGAACTTTTGGAAGAATAGATAAAAATATAAAAACGATAAAAGTTGAAAACACTTGCTTGATTAATGTTACTCGCCATTCTAATGTCATCCAAATAGATTTAAATAATCTTTCTCGAGATTTTAGGATGCATAAAAAAAGAACGGTGATTA
>CAZYAC010000285.1:0-6818 GCA_964645475.1 uncultured Saprospiraceae bacterium
TAGGTTATAAAGAAAAAAAAGACCTTAAGAAAAAGAACTGGCCAAAGGAAATAGGTAATTTCAATGGCAATACTATGATGGAAAACGTTAATCCTAACGCATTGCCTTTGGATGGAGATCCAGTTCGACAAGTTGCCAGTCGAACAAATACAGGAGAAGAGATTGAATTGATTGTAGATCGAGATGGTGCGAGTAGTAATCTGTCGGGATTTGTTCCACCAGATCCAGTAGGAGCAGTTGGAAAGGATAATTTTGTACAGATGGTAAATGGGACCGTGATTGTAATTACGGATAAAGATGGAAATAATACGACCGCTCCTTTTTCTTCGAATATATTTTGGGGATCTGTAAATAGTAGTGGAGCAGGAGATCCGATGATTATGTGGGATCAATTAGCAGAACGCTGGTTTTTATTAGAATTCGGAAGTGATTTCACATCCATGCTGATAGCAATTTCAGATGATGATGATCCAACTGGCCAATATACTGCTTATAAACTCAATACGCCGGGTTTACCAGATTATCCGAAAATTGGAATTTGGCCAACAGGTTATTATATCACGACCAACGAATTTACAGATAATGAAATTCCAACCTATCTGCTAGATCGAGAAGCCATGTTAGTGGGAAATCCAATTTTAAATTTTCAAAGAATATTAGGCATTCCTAAGTTTGGTTTTAACGCAGGGTTTCAGGTTGCGAGTGCCGTACATTGGGATGGAGATAACCCTCCACCGGCAACGACCCCAATGATGGCAGTTCGAATTCATGATGATGCCTGGGGATTTGGTTCAGATAGAATAGAGATTTTTGAATTTATCCCTGATTTTGATAATCCTAATAATACGATTGTCAATGGCCCTATTGAAATACCTACCGCTGCCTTTGATTCGGATCTTTGTCAGACCAATATATTTGATTGTCTCACGCAAGGTAATGGAACAACCATAGCTGCCTTGGAAAAAGTGATTATGTTCCGTCCTCAATATCGAAACTTTGGTTCCCATGAATCTATCGTTCTAAATTTTTCAGTAGATGTAAATGGTAATAATCAAGCTGGTGTCCGTTGGATGGAATTACGAAAAACAGCCATATTCCCATGGTTTATTTATCAAGAAGGTACTTATGCGCCAGATGGTTTGAATCGTTTTATGGGAGCAATGGCAATGGATGCAAATGGTAGTATAGCCTTAGGATATACGATCATGGGAGAGAATAGATTCCCTAGTTCTGCCCTGACTGCTCGATGTGCAGATGACCCGCTTGGAGAAATGACTTTTAACGAGATCATAATCGGTGAAGGACAATCTTGGAGTGGAACTGAAAGATGGGGAGATTATGCAGCCATGACCGTAGATCCAGTAGATCAATCGACTTTTTGGATTACCAATGAATATGCGGGACCAAATGGTAATTGGACAACGAAAATTGCCTCTTTTAGGGTTAATCGTAGAGATACCTTTGATATGAGTGCTCAAGCATTATTAACCCCTATTCCTATAGATGAATTTACCGCTGCAGAAACGGTTACTGGAGAATTTATCAATAATGGAATATCACCGATATCTGATTTTTCTGTTGGATTTCTGTTGGATAATATATTGATTGAAAAAGTAGTAATACCAGACACGCTTCAACCTGATAGTAGTTTTGTCCACACATTTGAGAATACAGTGGATATGTCGGAGGTAAGAGATTACCAGTTGAAGCTTTTTACAGATTTGGTAATGGATGGAAATGTATTTAATGATACACTTAGATCAACACATCAGAAAATCCCCAGGTTTGATGTAGTTGCTGAACGTATCGACGGTTTAAATTTACAGATTTGTGAAACGACTACGAGCGTAGAATTAGTTTTAAAAAATGGTGGCACACAAAATTTAACGAGTGCGACCGTTATGTATAGTATCAACGGTGGTTCCTCTAGTACACAGAATTGGACAGGTAACTTAGCAATGGGCGAAGAAGCTTCAATTGAAGTTGAAATAATCGGTTTATCTAATGGAGCGAATAATCTGTCTTTTACAGTAATTGATCCTAATGGCTTTCCAGATGAAAAATCAGAGAACAATACATTAAACAGAGAATTTAATGTTGTATTGGATGGTATACTTCACACCTTAACCATTCAGTTAGACAATTTTCCGCAAGAATCTTCCTGGGTAATCATTGGTCTGGATGGGGTTCCAATTCTCCAAGGAGGAAATTATAGCGCAGAACTTGCCAATAGCCTTATCGTAGAGGACATATGTATACCAGAAGGTTGTTTTACTTTTGTTTTTCAAGATAGTGGAGGAGATGGTATTTGCTGTAATGCTGGAGATGGCTTTTATGAGTTAAGGAATCCAGAAGGTTTTCTAGTAGCATCTGGGGACGATATTGGAGGAATAGAATCAGATGATTTCTGTGCTCCTTTTATGTGTTCCTTAGAAGTTGAAGTAGGTGTTAACAAAGAGACTGCTCCAGGTGCAAATAATGGAGCTATGTTTATTAATGCTAACAGTGGTGGTGGATTTATTGAATATAGTATTGATGGTGGTGTAACCTTTCAATCAGCACCATTTTTTACTGGTTTAGGAGGAGGAGATTATCAAGTAGTTGTTAAAGATGAACAAGAATGTATTGTAGAGTTGTTAGTGACCCTAAATACATGTACCCTAAGTTTTACAGTTGAAGTAGAAGGGGTTAGTGATTTTGGGGCTTCAGACGGCTCGATTACCATTACTGCAGATTCTCCTTTTACACCCATCCAATACAGTATTGATGGTGGTAGTACTTTTCAAAGTAGTCCCGTATTTGAAAATTTATCAGCAGGTGAATATGATATTGAAGTGGTTGACGAGCAAGAATGTACTGTCACCGAATCAGTTACTATTAGCGCAATTACAGATATACAAACAACCGTTTTTGGTCAGCGTATTGAATTAAACCCTAATCCAACTACGGGATTGATAGAGATTATTGCAACTGGATTTAGTGATGCCTTGATAATTCCAACAGAGATTATTGATATAACTGGAAAGATTATTCAACGAGGTGAGTTGACGCGTTATAATGAAACACATTTAGGGATTATGTCTGTCCATAATTATCCAGCGGGAATTTATTTTTTACGGTTAGATCTTCAAGGAAATGATCCTTTATTTAAGATTATAAGACAGTAAAAAAATTGGACATATAAAGACACAAAATAAATAGTCATCTCCTTTCACCAACAACCCTAAAATAGTTTAATAAATGGGGTCTCTCTAGCTTCTACTAAAGAGACCTCATTTAATTTTTTTATGAGGCATTGGGATTTTATCCTATTAAAACCCAGTGAACTATTTTGATTTATTAATAGCTTGGACAATCGCCCAATAAATAGTTATTTTACGCCTTAAATATTTTTTAGAATTATGAAAAAAAATAAATCATTTAATTCGCTTTGTGTGCATGAGTTGGCAGAAAAGCAAACCACAAAACCACATCAGTTGCCGATTTATGCCACCTCATCATTTAAGTTTACAGACATAAATCAAGGAATTGACATTTTTACGGGAAAAGCAAAAGGACATGTCTATGGACGATATGGAAATCCCACAATTGAGGCGGTGGCAGAAAAAATTGCGCTACTAGAGACACATGGTAGTGACCTAACCGCAAAAGGAATCATGGTAAGTTCCGGAATGGCGGCCATCTCGACTTTAGTCATGGGTTGTTTAAAGAGTGGTGATAAACTATTAACTCAAGGAAATTTATACGGTGGAACTACGGAATTATTTTTAAAGATATTCGCTCCCCTTGGTATTGAAATCATCTTGATGGATTTGGGAAACACCGAATTAGTTGCTGAAAAACTCAAAGCCGATCCTACCATCAAGATGCTATATTGTGAAACACCCGCCAACCCAACCATGGCCTGTATTGATTTAAAAGCATTGGCCACCATAGCCAAGCAATACAATGTCAAAACAGCCATTGATAATACATTTTGCACGCCCTACTTACAACAACCATTGACCCTAGGGATTGATTATGTAATTCATTCTACCACAAAATATCTGAATGGACATGGGAATAATATTGCGGGCGTCATTGTCGGAACCGATCTAGAGATGATGGAAACCAAAATTTGGGGAGCCATGAAACTTATCGGTACAAATTGCAACCCTTTTGATGCTTGGCTAACCAATAACGGAATCAAAACCTTGGCATTACGAATGGACCGCCATAGCAGTAATGCACTCACGCTGGCAGAACGATTGGATGCTCATCCGGAAGTATTGCGCGTCAATTATCCAGGACTACCCACTCACCCATCACACACATTGGCGAGTCGACAGATGTCTCAATTTGGAGGTATGTTGAGTTTTGAACTTAAGGGAGGTTTGGATGCGGGTATTTCGTTAATGAACCGAGTTAAGTTTTGTACTTTGGCACCCACACTTGGGGATGTTGACACCCTTATTTTACATCCCGCTTCTTCGTCTCATATTAATGTTGATAAGGAAATCAGAGAACGGAACGGTATCACAGATGGACTAATCCGGCTTTCCGTTGGCATTGAAGATGTGGATGATATTTGGAATGATTTATTTTAAAACTGAGGCAAAAGAAGGAACTAGCGATTGATAGTAACCGCTTATCTTCCGTTATTGGGCGATCGTAATTTGGATTTTCGTTTTTATTTTGAACGAATTCTATTAATAAAAACCCATAAAACAGCCATTTTCTGTCGTAGCAAAAACAATTTACCCCTCAATTTGATATTTTTGGGCAACATTATGTTTCTTTGACTTGTTAAATGCGTCAAACAGGTAGAATGATAAAATATCATTCAAATTTTTATTCATTAGACTAAATCAGAAAAAAATGGCATTCGAATTCACAGACAGTAACTTTCAAGAAGCAGCGCTCGACAAAAAAGGAGTCGCAGTAGTAGATTTTTGGGCAGAATGGTGTGGCCCTTGCCGTATGATCACGCCGATCATCGAAGAACTTGCCACCGAAATGGATGGTAAAGCAACCATAGGAAAATTAAACGTAGATCAGAATAAGGAGGTATCCATGAAGTATGGTATCCGTAGCATTCCTACTATCTTAATCCTTAAGGACGGAGAGGTAGTTGATAAGCAAGTAGGTGTTACTTCAAAGGCAGCACTCGAGGAGAAGATTCTATCACATGTATAAAAATCACTGATCGGCAGTAAATTCTGCCTTCAGAATAGGCCTTCATTTCGTATATTGCGAGATGAAGGCTTTTTTGTTTGTAACATGGAGCTAGGTACTGCGTTTATCTAGTTGTTCAGTACCATAAAAAACATCAGCAAATATGAAATTGAACGTAAGAGAAATGCAATCTGATGATATAGAGAAAATTGTAGATTATTTCTTGGGTGCTGATGCGAAATTCCTAAAGGGAATGGGTGCTGATAAAAGCAAGCTACCCAGTAAAGCAGAATGGATGCTTAAACTAAATCTTGAATTGAAAAAAGGTTATCCTCAAAAAGAATACTATTATGTCATTTGGGAATTGGATAATCAACCGGTAGGACACTCTAACATAAATAAAATTGCTTTTGGTCAATCTGCCTTGATGCATCTTCATTTATGGATTGCGGATAAGCGAAAAACTGGGCTAGGAGTTAAATTTCTTAACCAATCTATTCCTTTTTACTTTGAAAAATTCAAGTTAAAAAAATTGATTTGCGAACCATTCTCTGAAAATATTGCTCCAAATAAAACTTTAAAAAAAATAGGGTTTGATTTTATTAAATCTTATGAAACGATACCCGGACCGATAAATTTTCCGCAAATAGTTAATCGATATGAATTAACAGGATTGAAATATAATTGGGTATAATTAGCCAAAAAAAATTAAGACAAATGGATAGTTTACTAGACAATATAGATGTAAGAGATTTAGGTAATTTGGACTTGTTGGCCAAACAGGTGGTAGAAGGTTTTATCATTGGTTTGCATAAAAGTCCTTTTCATGGTTTTAGTGTAGAATTTGCGGAACACCGTTTATACAATCCGGGAGAGTCGACCAAAAATATGGACTGGAAGGTTTATGCTCGTTCGGATAAATTATTTATAAAAAGATTCGAGGAAGAAACCAATCTCCGTTGTCAAATTGTCATTGATACTTCTTCCTCTATGTACTTTCCAGAGGCACCAAAAAAGAATGCCAAGGGACATATCAACAAATTGCAATTTTCTGCTTTGGCAGCAGCAGCGTTAATGAACTTATTAAAAAAACAGCGTGATGCTTTTGGCTTGAGTTTATTTGATACCGCCGTAAATACACATACCAGATGTAAGGTGTCGACGACGCATTACCGTTTATTACTGACCTATTTGGATGAACTGATCCGAAATCCAGAACGCAATCGTAAAACTTCAGCGGCCGCAGCATTACACCAGATTGCCGATAGTGTTCATAAGCGCAGTATGGTGATCATATTTAGCGATATGTTTGAACAGTCAGACAATACAGATGCTTTATTTTCAGCACTGCAACATCTAAAACATGCTAAACACGAAGTGGTCCTTTTTCACGTGGTCGATAAATCAAAGGAAATAAATTTTGAATTTGAGAATCGTCCTTATATATTTGAAGATTTGGAAACGGGAGAAACAGTACGTCTACAATCCAATCAAGTAAAAGATTATTATAAAGAGCAAATCCAGAAATTTAACGAGGCCTTGAAGGTTAAATGTTTACAATATAAAATTGATTTTGTTGAGGCCGATATTAACGAAGGATTTAAACCTATTTTGCAGAGTTATTTGGTGAAGCGAGGAAAGATGCGTGGTTGATTTTTGATGTG
>CAZYAC010000286.1:0-6817 GCA_964645475.1 uncultured Saprospiraceae bacterium
CACAAAAAAACTTGATCCGACAAACCGCACAACTTGAAAGGAATCGCTTGGCTCGAGAAGTTACGCTCTACGCCACTATTTACGCAGAGTCTATCAAAAATCTTGAGCTAGCCAAATTTAACCTTAAACAAAAAACATACTTTTATATTTGGATTTATCCTATAATTACATAAAATTTGCACCGTACAAATATTATTAAAAACATTTAAAAACAGTATTATTATGGCTAGGAATAAGAACCTAAATTTTAAAAACACTAAAGATGTAAACTTCAAGTGGATTGAGCAGTTATACAAAGACAGCTACCAAAATAATAAATGCAAAGTAGTTGCAGTTATTCGTGGTAAGTCTAAAGGTAAGCCTTGGAGAGACATTACGACAACTGATTCTGCCGCTAAGTCTGTGGTAAAGATGACTGGACAAGGATACGATGAAGTACGTTTAGTAGTAAACACAGGAGGCGATGATCATACGTATATCAACGTTCCAACGAATGAACTACACAAAGATTACAAATTCCCTAAGCCAAGAAAAGCTTAGGAAAAAATAAGTTCAATAAAAAACAGCTTATCGACAAATCGATAAGCTGTTTTATTTTGTTGATTTGTTGATTAATAAAAATAATTTTCCTTCTTTCCTCTAACTAGATCCCGAAGGGATGACATTATTATAGCAGATGAGATCATCTGCGCATTAAAACTCTGAAAGGGTGATATTATTGCAAATGTTTAAGGATACAATAAATATTTGCTCCTGATCTTCCGAAATTTTTCCAATCCTGGTTCCCACGAAGCGTGAATTTCAGCCGCTGTTTTTCCAGCAATTATGTCTTTTCGTAAGGCGTCAGATCCGGCAAGTTTATCAAAGAAATTATTTTTAATAAAAAAGGATTCTTTGTCTGGGAAAAACCGATAAAAATCTACCAGATAATTTAAGTCTAATCCACGCTCCCGTAATTTTGACAATGGCTCCTGAGAAAGATTATACCCATAAGTCACCTTATTTTCGTGTTTAGGATATTTCGCTCCTGACATAGAAACGGGTGTAAACTCAAAATCTCCACCTGAGTAATCCGGATGTCCATAAATTTGAAACTGAAGATTAGTGCCTCGTCCTGCACTAGCAGTGGTTCCTTCTAAAAAACAAAGAGAAGGATACAGATAGATTGAAGTGGCATTAGGTAAATTAGGAGAAGGTTTAATAGGAAGTTCATAGGAACGATCGTGTGTATAGTTTTCGCAGTTCACAACAGACAACTTACACTGAGCGCCGTTTGCCAACCAGCCTTCGCCATTCACCATCTGAGCATATTCACCAACCGTCATTCCATGTACCACTGGCACTGGATGCATTCCAACGAAAGATTGATAAGCTGGATCTAGGATCGGACCATCTACATAATGACCATTAGGATTGGGTCGGTCGAATACCCAAAAATCGATTTTATTTTCCGCACAAGCTTCCATCACGTAATGCATGGTGGAGATATAAGTATAAAATCTAGCGCCAACATCTTGAATATCAAAAATAATCAAATCAAGACCAGCCAATTGATCCGGAGAAGGTTTTTTGTTTTTACCATAGAGGGAAATGATCGGTAATCCTGTTTTAGGATCTTTACCATTTTTTATTTTTTGTCCAGCATCGGCAGTTCCTCGAAAGCCATGTTCAGGTGCGAAGATTTTTCGAACCTGAATATTTTCAGCGACCAACCAATCCACTAAATGCGATCCATTGACCGTCGAAGTTTGATTGACCACTAGTCCCACCTTACGTCCTCGTAATTGGCTGAGGTACGCTGCGGTACGTTCTGCACCTACGATTATAGATGGAGATTCGTTGGTTTTGCTGCCATCAATTCCCCCTTTAGGTGTCATTTCTTCTGTTGACTCTTTTTGGGTACCAGCTAATTCAGGCGGAGAGCAGTCTGTATTTAATAGAAAGCCAAAACATGAAAATAAAAGTATATTGAATTTAAGTAAAAACCTCATGTTGTAAAATTATTTAGAATTGAAAGATACTAGAAAAATAAGTATAAAAATTGCGTTTAGGTTAAAGCTTAGGTTCAACAGCAACACCAAGTACCATCTTTGAACTGGATTTAGGATTCTGAATTATTGTGATTGCTTTTGAGCCTGTCTGCCAACAGGAAGTCTTGAAATTGACGTTGTTCTTGATTTGGCTGCTCAAATTTACGGTTCTTTCCATTTTACTGCGTACCTTTGTAAAAGCTTCAAATTAATCCTATCTTCTCAATCCATTCAAGCAAAGTACATGATCAAGAACCTGCCCCGTTGGATGAACTGGTTGATCAATACCACGAGAGGTAAAACTTTGGGGGACCTAGAAGGCGTTTTTCCACCAGTCTTTGACCGTTATTATAAAATCTATCTTCCCTTTGCCTTCGCCGATAAGTTTCCGGAAGAGGACTACCCTGCCCTGCCAGATTCGGTGGATGATATGAATGCTCGTGCTGCCATTGGTAAAGTATTTTTTGAACCACAGACTTGGGAAAAGATCAAGGCGGACTATTTGCGACCCGTCTATTTGAGTGAGGTCGCAAAACACTATCAATACCCTTTTTCCAAGACCTTGGGTATTCAAGAAGTATATCGAAAATTAGGCAAGAAACCGATTCGATTACAACGATCTATTGATTACGAAGTTGCCATTCTCCATGCTTTAGTAGAATGGTTAGGACCAAAAAAGAAAGTAAGACAATTTGATTACGGAAACTTTCAACTGGGAAGCCTTAATCCAGAATATCAAAAAGATTGGATTAAAATTATAAAACTAGCCCAATGGCCAATCAGTTTCCAAAAGGAGAATGAACTACTCAACCAACCCTATCCTTACTTGAGTGCCTATATTTTTCCTCCTAAGAAAGATTGGTGTATAGCAGCAGGCAGTCGTCTTGGAGGGCATTTCTTGTTGATGGGATTAAGTAAGGAGGCTGGAGAAGAACTGGAACAGCTGGAGGGTTTGGAGGTGGTGAGGTTGGAGGGGCAGTATTAGAAAATTGTAACTTCAAAGGCAATTTCAAACTTAAAAACTAAGAGACTATTCATCACTCTAATCCATCCCCACAATAAACAAAACAGCCAGCACTAATTATTACTTTTCACATAGTAATGACTTAAGTCCTTAAAGATTAGTATCTGTGGAACTCCCATCCTTGTTCTACTAATTCTTGTATTTAGATTTATCCCCATTTCATAAGTTGGCTCAAAATTAATAAGAGTACCTTTTAATGAATATTCTATGTCATATGTACCCTTACCAAATGACTCACTTTCAAAAGTATTGTCTGAGTTTAACTTAAGTTTATCCATCTTGTTTAGAAAAATCGGTGAATTTTCATAGTTAGTATTTAAATATTCTCCCCAAATTGAACATTTTGGTAAGTAAGTAAAATAAGTATTGTAAGCTATTAGGAAGCTTATTAATACTATTGAAATCCTTTTATTTGACATCATATCTATTCTAATGGCTTGTAGTCAAGATCAACAAACACCTCAAACAAAAACAGCCGACCCAAAATGAATTGGATCGGCTGGTGATTTTTCTAATAAGTTCGGTAATTACCGACGGTTGTATCCGCCGCCGCCGCCGTAGCCGCCACCGTAACCACCGCCTCCGCGGTTTCCACCACCATAACCACCTCGGTTATTGTTTCTAGGTGCACGTGGTTCTGCTTTCTTAACAACGATGGTTCTGCCATCGAATTCTTGATCGTTTAAAGCGTCAATAGCACTTTGCGCTTCGTCATCATTTGGCATCTCAACGAAACCAAATCCTTTGGATCGACCAGTTTCGCGATCCATTACAATTTTCACGGTGTCCACTTCTCCATAACCTTCAAACAAGGTTCGTAACGTACTCTCTTGAGTATCGTAGTTCATTTTTGCTACAAAAATGTTCATAAAAAAAAATTAAAATAAATAATAAAAAATCAGAAGAGAAATCATTGTGGAGGAAAGAAGTGCTAAGAAATAACAAAGACTAAAATTCAATACAAGGAGATACTCGTCTAAAAATAACAAAACAAAGGTAAGGATAAAACCAATACGATGAAAGGGTTAAAAAGAAATCAAGGCTATGTTTAAGTTAAAAAACTGTTAATCAGCCATTTATATTTGAAATATTTTTTCTTTTTTAGACATTCTACCTCCTTTTTATCTATTTCTTCTTCCAATACTACTATAACTCCTAAAATCCGAAATCAAACCCACCCATCATATTTTTTAGTTCCTCAGGGCTTTTTTCTTGATAATCTGCTGGAATTTGAAAGACTTGAGACACATCCAAATTGGCATCCGTTGACTGAGCGGTGAAGGTCATTCGCATCCCATTATTATCAATCGTATATTGCATTGGCCAGCCTTCGAGTCCTGCAAAAAGCTTCACAAAGTATGGATGTCGGGCTTTGATCTTATTCGTAACATATGCCGTTAAGGTCGTTCCTTCTGGTGAAGTCATCACCGCCTGATAACAAGGATAGCCTGCTACCGTTTTTACCTCGTCTCGGTTGTAGGTAATTTGATACGTTTTTTTGGAATTTGTTTTTGGCAATGAATCCTTTAAGACTTTCACCTTCTGTCCCATCATATTAAAAAGTGAGGCGTGCGTTTTTTTATCCAAATCACTAATCGTGGCCATTTGAATCAATCCACCCATTGCGGTGAGCTCTAATTTATGTAATGCATCGTCAAAAAAAAGCTGCATCTCCATTCCTTCCAACATTCGAGTCCCAGCTTTTTTGCTTTTAACCTCCGTAATCTTATAAACAATTTGTCCTTTTTTCATTTTTTTCTGTGCAAATAATCCAGCACTGAAAAACAAAAACAATATTAATACAGGTATTCTATTTTTCATGTTTAATTTTTTGCCAATGGCCCTGCTTACTGGCAGGTATTTGCATTTGGCACGATTCAATCATTATATTTACAAGCAGGTTGGTCAAAGGAAGCCATTCAATAATTCCTCCAACCAATCCTCTCTCAAGTTACCCATTCATCTCGATATTTGAGAAAAATTTCCGCTAAATTTCTAGCATCATCAATCCCACGATGTTTCGTTCCTAAAGCTTCGATCCCTTCCGTTCGCAATGCTCTCGACATACTGCATGAGCGATGCAAACGCTTCATTTCTTGATATTGTTGCTTAATATTCAAGTGTTTATCTACCCACTCCCACTCTAGGTCATGGAGCTGACAATCTCGAATAAGTTGTTTTCGATCAAAACTTCCCCATGAACACAATACATATTCTTCTTCGTCAAAGAAACCTAACCACTCCTGAAATGATTCAATCACCCGTGGAAAAGTGTCTGATCGGTTAATTAAGATCTGATCAATGGAGGTAAGTTCGTAACAATAGGCAGATAAAGTTGGGTGTAAAATCGGTCGGATAAATTTATTGAATTCACCTAGTTGTTCGCCAAAACGATTCATCATCACTGCCCCAATTTCTATCGTTTCCTGGATATAATCATCGCTTTTAAAATCCCAGCAAGTGGCCTCCAGGTCGTATATGATAAAATTCACTGTCTTTTTTTTTGAAAATAGACTAAGGTCTAAAGATGGTCAATTAATTCTAAAGGACTCAACAATTCAACAAATCAACGATTCAACAATAAATTAGCTTCCAATCGTTTCAAAACTGGTTATCTTTACCGGCGTACCCCACATAAACATAGAAACAGATTCTTGTACTGGACGGGCGCTTACGGTCACCTTGGCTCCCTCCGTTTTTAATTGTTCTGGCATATTAACTGGACGATATTCCTTCCCATTATTGGCTACGATTCCCCAGCATCCCATGCCTAAATTTTGATAAACTACTTTACCTGTAATCCTCATTTTTTAATCTTTTTTATCCAGTGCTTTTCCTACCGTCATATTGAGGTTTTGGATGGACTGGCCTTGTTTAGTAATGATGGTTTTCAATTGCCTCATTTCTTCATGCAATGAATTCTGAATATTCTGGGGACTTGGTAGGAATGGGCTAATTTTTGCTCGAACGTACCAAATCTCTCGGATATCCCCTAAATTAACGGTATAGTCCTCGTAAAAGTTGTTATCCGAATGCAGAACCAACTGGCTATTCGCTTTCAGGTTATTTGTTATTCTTTTGACCACTACATCTCCTCTGGTTACAATGACATAGACATAATTGTCTTTCATTGCATTCTCGTAAAGGGTAGGTTCTAGAAAACTACAAATCACTTTATCTCCTTCAAACAACGTTGGTTCCATACTATCGCCAGAAACATCGAAGGATCGGTGGGTACCAATCTTGTATTTATAGTCGGGTAAGGTAAAAGTGGGTAAATCTTGAATATAGGTTGGATCAGAAGTTTCAGCCGCATATCCTGCTTGCGCAGGTATAGGCACATGAACGATCCGCTCATCTTCTTGAGCATTCGTAACAATGGTCAGCACCCGAAAGGATTTATGATCCTCTTCGGTCATGAACATGGGGCCTTCGCCTGTGTAGATATAAACTGGATTGATTTTATACTTCTCTACTGCCTTTCTGAGCAATTCAATGGTCACATCTCGTCTTCCTTTCAAGATTTCACTCAAACTTTGAGGTAAATATTCTAAAGAAATCGCAAACTGTCGACTTGACCGTACCCGATTGTCTTCTCTTAATTTGTTATGACACTTAATAAATCGTTTTGTGATAATACTTGTACCGCCCATAAATTATAATCTATATTCTAAATGAAGGGTAAAGATAAGTCTTTTGGTGATAGAAATATGATTTATTTGTGAATTTTATTGAAAAAATCACTATTTTAATTAGACTTTAA
>CAZYAC010000287.1:0-5489 GCA_964645475.1 uncultured Saprospiraceae bacterium
AAAAGCTCTCTTTAGCTTTGAACTGTTCAACTATACATTTTGATAGCACTATACTACATTATAGTTCCCTTTTTCTCAGAATAAAAATATCTTATTATTGCACCCTCTTATTTTATAAGAGAGAGAGTGGATGTATTTGAGTAGTACTTTTTTTATTACTTGAATAACAATAACACAGGTACAGCTTATGGTTGTACCTGTTGTTATTTTACTCAAAACAATTGAGGCCTTCTAGAGAATTCTCTAGAAGGCCTCAGTTTTAGGCTCCGTTAAAATCAATCCTACTATTAGACTTTATTCTAAAAGTATTTTATTATAAAGTCTACTGTTTTACAATTTTAAACATAGGATCATTGCCCTCAATATCCAAACGTAGGAAATAGATTCCAGCTGGATAAATATGTACCGACATAATCCCTAAGTGCTCTTCGTTGAAACGAGTCAACTGACCACGCTCGATTACCTTACCAGTCATATCAATGATTTCCGTAGGAATAATTAATTCATCACTAAAACCAATGGCTTTAATTTGTACCAATCCAGTGGTAGGATTAGGATTCATTTCTATCCGTTGTCCAAACACGGTAAATCGTACATCAACTGCCATATCGATGGTTACTGATTCAAAAGCCAAACATTCTTCCCCATCTAATACCGCTATACTATAATCTCCAACAGGAAGGTTCTCAAAAATTGGACTGTCTTGATAAGAATTTCCACCATCAATACTATATTGTAACGGGGCAAATGGAGAGTCCGCCGTAATTGTTATAGAACCATCTGCCGCACCAACAGAACTAACATTTTCTACTACCGCCGTAAAGCTCAATGTACACGTAGGAATCGTAACCGTTATTTCTACCGTACAATTCTGTTCGTCTCGAACTATTACTTGGTATTCTCCACCAGACAATCCACCAAAGAAAGGAGTCGTTCCAAAAGTCATCCCACCATCAATACTGTATTCGACCATACCTGCATTACTGCTGGCATTGATAAACAAGGAACCGTTATTAGCACCGGGTGCTGATTCTTTATTAGTACCGACCTGAGCTTCTAATGAACAGGCAAATGGCAAACAGAAATTGTCGGTATTAATTTGTCCAAATTCATCTCCTCTAGAAAGAATAAATCCATCGGCTGTTCGTAGTTCATAGAATCCAATTCCAAATCCACAACAAAGTCCATCTCCGACAGCATCAAAAAAGTTAACCGTAAAACAATCTTCAGGCATACAAAGACTTTCCGTTAGTGTAGACATATCAGGAGCATTAGGATATGGTCCACCGCGATGAATTGGAACACCATCTAGATCTAATATCTCCCACGAAGTTTCTTCTGGGAAATTATCAAACTGAATAAATAATTCTAAGAAAATTCCTTCTAGAATAACTTCAAAATCTCGACTTAATTCGTCATTCTCCGCTTTTTCATCTAACATTCCATTAGGCTCATTTACGGTAAAAGAAACGGTATTCGTTCCGTCGATTAATCCAACTAAATCAACCTGAACTGCATCTTCTTCGCCCGTAGCTAAGTCTCCTGTCCAGTTGACGGAAGTGGCTGATCCACCATTGAGTGTATAGGTAATTACCGCGCTTACTAAATTCTGTGTACCAGCATTTTCAAATACCAATTCTACTATCCTAGAAGAATCACAAACTTGTAATTCTAGTCCATCAACTCTCTCAGCAGCCACATCGAAGCGAGGAATTTTCTCAATGTTTAATCTTAATGTATCATTAAATCCATTCTCATCAAGGTCTAAATCGGTAAACAATTTAAACTCATAGTTTCTGACTTCTGACATATCTACCGTATTGGTAAAAGTATAAGTAATAGAACTATCTGACTGTAGCGTATCCGTTATTTGAATTTTCTCGATTAAGTTATTATCCACCACGACCCCAATAGAATAATCCGCCACCGGACTTATTCCAGCATTAGTAAAGGTACCCGTTACGACTTCCATATCACTTAGATCATCCGCTGCCACTGGTGTTATGATGGCTGATGCGGCGATATCAAAAGTATCTCGTCGAAGAATAAAAGAAGTAATTTTAGTATTCCAGGCACCGCCTGTACCAGCGTATTCGTTGGTAAACCAAAAAGTAGTTTGGTCAGATGGATCAACCGTCATGGCCGCATAATCCCCCCATCGTTGAGAACCATTCCAGGATTCTCCGTCACCAATCACCAATTCACCTAAAGACATTTCACCTAAAGGATCCGAGGCACGACGACCCGTAATAGCTGAAGACGGGAAAGTCATATTACCATCAATCAAGGTATATCCCATGGCAATATTTCCACCGCCATCCATGGCAATGGCACCCATAAAACGACTTCGGTCATCAGGAGCATAAGTTCCTTCCTGATAAATAAACCAGTTCTGGCCAGTCATTTTACGCAATTCCATCCAACGAACACCGGCTTGATTGTTTCCCGTAACATCGACAGAAAAATTCAAGACCACGGCTTCATGGGTTCCAAAATTTCGGTATTGCGGTCTAAACATGATTACCTGTTGGAGGGCAGACATGGAGGTTCCATCACCTTGAACAATACAATCAAAAATATTTCCTCCTGGACAAAGATCCGCATCAAAAGCTGCTGTAGGAAGTTGTAGGGGTCCATTAACAACGGTACCATTTGGATTATTAAAATCTGGAATAAATTCAAAAATTTCAATCCGATCGACTCCTGATCCCCAAGCATCATCATGAATTCTGATGGCCATCATTGGGCTATCAGCTGGCGGCTCGGTATCGCCATCCCAGTGTACCGCACTAGCTACCTGAAAGGCATTGGTGTTTCCGAATTTAGGTATTCCGAGTATTCTTTGGAAATTTAAAACGGGATTTCCAGCGATCATGGCATCTCTATCCAGCACATAAGTTGGAATCTCATTATCTGTAAATTCGTTGGTCGTGATATAATAACCTGAGGGCCAAATAGCAATTTTCGGATAATCCGGTAATCCAGGCGCATTAATTTTATAGGCTGTATATTGACCAGCTGGATCATCTGTATCCGAAATGGCCAGAAGCATTGAAGTAAAATCATTACCTAATTCTAATAAAAACCAACGCTCTGCTAACTGATCCCAAAGAATCATCGGATCACCTGCTCCATTCGTATTCACGGAGCCCCAAAGGCTATTAGAAGAGAACGGTCCTGTTATGGTATTTCCATCCTTATCGGTTACCAAAATGACTGATCCTCCTCCATTCACCATCTGCACGTAATGATCATTGCCTATGGCCCCAACAGGATCCGGCGGTACTGATCCAGATTGTGCACTGCTAATACCGTCTCGATCCACCAATAATTGTATTTGATCACCATTACTAGTAAGAGAAGCATATTGTCTGATTGGATCACCATTTAATGGTAGTGCATTTGGGTTAACATTTTCCATCAAAGTGTTACCCTTGAAATTTCCAATCTCTTTAGGCCAATTTTTTTTCTTTTCGTCTTTCTTTGGATTTCCGTTGGTCGTAAGAAATTCAAGTTCGCCCAAAGCGATGGTCTTACCCAGATAAACGGCCTGAGATGCCTGAATTGTTATCTCATCTTGGGCATTAACAAAACTAAATGCTAACAAAAAAGAAAAGATTGCCAACACCAGTTTTTTGGTTGTAATGGTTAAATTCATAAAATTTTGTTTTAAAGTTATGAGAGGTTGTAAGTTAGTAAATCATTAATTAAGTAATCTAGCCTAAAGGTATGGATTTTCAATGCTAAATTAAGGAGAAAGACTGGGTTTTATGTCTCGCATGAGCCAATATCAATATTTGGTTAGATTCTTCGTAAAATAAAATTTTTTTATTTAAAATCGTTTAATTATTCTAAAAAAGGCTGATAATTTGAAAAAAGGCTCAATTGGCAGGCAATTTGGGAGATTTTAAACAAGCTATTCGTGAACTAACCCTTGTTATTAAGGGTTACATGCATTAATTTTGCGATCCAAAATCAGGGAAGGTTAAAATCATTCCCACAAGTAAAAAATATTATGGCAATTATTATTACTGACGAATGTATCAATTGTGGCGCCTGTGAACCGGAATGCCCCAATAATGCAATCTATGAAGGTGGTGTTGAATGGGCTATTGCCGATGGAACAGGTGTTCAAGGTACTTATGCTCTTGAATCTGGGGAAGAAGTACCTGTAGAAGCACAGCAGGCTCCAGTAGAAGAAGACTTTTATTTTATTGTCCCAGACAAGTGTACGGAATGTAAAGGATTTCATGAAGAACCTCAGTGTGCTGCGGTTTGCCCAGTAGATTGTTGTGTTCCAGATCCGGATAGAGAAGAAACAGAAGAATTATTGCTTGCTAGAAAGGCTCGCTTACATATCTGATAAGATTTAGTTTTTGATGAATATCGTAGAAAGAATATTGAATGTTGAATATCCAATGTCCAATATTCATTTCTGGATTGGCCTTAAAATCCTTGAATAACTGAAACCCCAAATCAATATTCGATATTCAATATTTTAGCGTGCATTACGACAATCCCTCCAATCTTCCTTCCAATTCTCTTTTTCTCCATAATCGCGCAGCACCAATCATGATCCGTTCTGCTACATCTGCGGCGGTTCGATTTTGATATTGCTCCAGATCAGTTCCTTTTACCCAATCATTAAAAGCACCCATGGACGGGCCGCACCAGATTTGCATATCCGATTTGCGATCCATCGTTCCGGCATTTGCCCAATTAGACGAAAGTCCTAGATACCAACGGAAGATCAGGGCCATTTTTCTTTTAGGATTATCTTTGGCTCGTTCGATTTGAACTGGATCCCGATCATTAAAAAAGTCGATACAACCCTGCCAGATTTCTTCGAGTGGTTTTTTAAAAATTTGTTTTTCTAATTTTTCTCTTTCTGTCGTTGGGATTTCATCGATGGAATTATAACGCTTATAATAATCGTACAATTTTTTAGCGCGAGGTCCAAATAGCGTTCCTCGTTTTAATACCTGCAATTCTACGCCCATTTCAAACATATCACTCGCTGGGGCCATCATCACATCGGTGGCTGCTACGGTCGCCAGTAACTGACGAACATGTTCACTGGTACCCGCCTCTACACAGGCTTGATTAACAGAACCTGTAACGATATATGCTGCGCCCATCATAAAAGCTCCAAGGGCTGACTCTGGTGTAGAAATTCCACCCGCTGCACCAATACGGATCGGTTGTGCGAATTGGTGCTCGGCTTGTAGTTCATCGCGCAATCTTGTAATGGAAGGTAGCAAAGCAACCAAGGGACGATTGTCGGTATGCCCACCTGAATCTGCTTCGACTGTAATGTCATCTGCCATAGGAACTTGAGCTGCGAGGCTGGCTTGCGCTGGGGTTATTTTTCCAGCGGCTAATAATTCATCTAGAAACTTTTGTGGTGCTGGTTGCATAAAACGAGCGGCCACTTCTTTACGTGAAACTTTTGCGATTACTTTGTTTTCGATGATAATATTTCCTTCTGG
>CAZYAC010000287.1:5589-6811 GCA_964645475.1 uncultured Saprospiraceae bacterium
TGCTCGGGTAACATGGGGCCGCGGAGCATTAATAGTTCTAGTCCTGGTCCAGAACTTTCTACCGTTCCGTCGTTGGTCATCCCTACTCTTCCGGAAAAATCTCGTACGACGTAGATGGGCGCTTCAATATTATCTATTTTTTCTTGCATTCCGGCTTCATCGAAAGCGATCATACGTGGGGAGCCTTTCCAGAATAGTCCGGTGGAGGTGCCGTTGAATTTTAGCATGTGGTTGTTTTTTATGGTAGCTGTTTTATGGGTTGTGGTTTGCATTGTTTTTGTTTTAAAAGGCATCATCATAAATATGAATGCCATCTGACGCTCTTATGTTTAAATGTTTTATTATAAAATCTTCACTATTCACTCTTCCCAACTACTACTTCCCGTCTTAATCTTCTCCGTATAAATATCAGTCTGCAAAGTACGAATATCCTACAGATTTCTGGCTAAGGAAGAATAGATAATTTACTGGTGATTCCCAAACTATGATAAGTGGTTATACGTTAATAAATAGGAACCCTTTCGCAGTGAAAGAAACAATTCAAGTAGCAATTACTAAAACCAAAATTATGTCAAAATTTATCTTAGCCTTCCTGTTTTATTTTCCATGCATTTGTGGTGCACAACTTTATTTTGAGGCTAGTGATAATTTACCGGATAATGGAGCCAAAGGTTCCAGCATGGATGTTCGTGCTGCCGATTTGGATGGAGATGGAGATTTGGATATTGTGTTGGCTAATGAGTTTCAGGCCAATACGATATTGATGAACGATGGCAATGGAGTATTTTCTAACACAACGATAGGCAATCTTCCACAAGCCATCCATGATTCGGAAGATGTCGCTATTGCTGACTTTAATAATGATGGTCATTTGGATTTGATTTTTTGTAGTGAAGACGATGTAACGATAGGATGGCTAAATGTTCATGAATATTATTTGGGTGATGGGACCGGTAGTTTTACCAACGCTAATTATCAATTTCCTGATACGGAAGCCAATGCTGTGATTACGGAAGATATTAATGGGGATAATCTACCTGATGTACTTTTCGGGAATAATGGCGGAACTGGTGTTTTTATTAATAATGGAGATGGGACTTTTACCCAAGAAAACGATAGGGTTTCGCAAATAAATCGTACTACCCAGGATTTAATTATGGCGGATGTAGATGGAGACGAGGACTTGGATCTTTTTGAAGGGAATGAAAATGGAAATCTATTG
>CAZYAC010000288.1:0-6805 GCA_964645475.1 uncultured Saprospiraceae bacterium
GATCGTAAATATCATCTGAAAAAATGGTAGCAACCCGTCCATATAATCCAGTAAAACCAGTAGGTCCAGTCTGATCATTAATCAAGTATCCACCACTCAGTAAACTGATTCCATCGCCATCAAAAACATAAGACCCTTGTATTAGTTGGGTAGTCGGTGGATTATCAAATCCCACCCATTGGCGACGAACACTGGCTCCAAGTGTAGTGTTCTGATCAAAAACCATAAAATCACTATTAAGACCCGCAGGGTTAATTATCCCAATATTTTGTCGGTATTGTGTAAAGAGTGGCAATTGCTGGGCAGCAACTGGTATTTGGTAGATCAGATACACCAAAATAATTTGGTAAATTCTATTCATTATTAAAAAATCAGCTTTGAAACGATAAATTCGGGGAGTTAGGAGACCAGACACATACTTTTTTTTGCAAAGGTAAAGATAAGGAATTTAGAGGGAAAGGTAAATAGGGAAACTGCAGTCTTTACCCTAAAATAACCTGTACACGCTCATCTTGTTTGAATTAATAAAAAAATATCTTCATTTTTGTAAAGAAATGTTGAAAAAATAGAATAAGATATATGCTTTATCTTTTTACGCCACTCCGCGCCTGCCAGCAGGCAGGTTACCAAAATGATTATTCTGCTTTTGGCATAATGCCCATTTTGCTGCCTTGACTGGCAAAAAAATATTTCGCCTATTTTCTCAATTTATTTAATCGCCATTCCTGAAAAAATGCTTCCATTCCATTACGCTTTTAAAATTAAAGATATTGCCAGTACCCGAAGGTTTTATGTAGATATCTTGGGTTGTGAAGAAGGACGGTCAACCCAAACTTGGATAGACTTTGACTTCTTTGGCCATCAACTCTCAGCGCATATCAGTGATCAACGACCACCACTCGACTATTGTGGTCAGGTAGATGGAGTGAAGGTCCCCATTCCTCATTTTGGCGCCTTATTATCCATTGAAGATTTTGTTCGTATTCAAGAACAACTGGAAAAAAATAATATTTCGTTTATCGTTCCACCGCAGACCCGTTATTCCGGTTTACCAGGCGAACAACGCACCATGTTTTTCCTTGATTTTAGTGGAAATCCAATTGAACTAAAAGCATTTAAAAACCTAGAAAATGTGTTTGCTAAATAAAAAAGCTGCTTTCCCTGACAAGGATAGGAAAGCAGCAATAAAAACTGTTTAAATCAGTTTTACGACATTTTTGGAAGGGTATCGCTTCCATTAAGTTCGTATAGAGAACAATAAACTTTGGGGGATAGCCTCCAAGCGGAGACAATACCAAAATACTGGTGACCTGGTGAAAATAGACGAGCAAGCCCATCATTTTTCACATCGTGAAAAACAAAAAAGTGATTAACAAAAAAGATTATGTCCCAGGATTATTGGACTCAAAAATGCCTGCCTGCCGGACAGGCAGGTTTAATCTTCGGTATTGTGTGTAAAAGTTAGAGCTAGATTTAGCTAGAGGTGATTTGTTATTCTCAAAGGTACAACCAAAATCCGAAGATTCTCATACCCTCTTATGGGTATTTTTTGTATATTAAAAAATATCATTTCATAAGTATTTTATAAATCAGCAAGATAGAGGAAGCTCAGACTATAAATTTTCTCATTAATTCCATTGCAACGTTTGAGCACTGTTCCCGTAAGGTATTGTAAACCAATCATTTAAAAATAACTCAACGTTAATTAATCACTAAACCCAACTCCACCCTAGCCATTTGATGGTTTATACCATATAAATAGGGTAACTTTGCACCTGTTTTCAAAGGAAGAAGAAGTAATAATCATTTTATAATGAAAGAAATTAGAAATATTGCCATTATCGCCCACGTTGATCACGGCAAAACTACTTTGGTGGACAAGATCCTCTACCAAAGCAAGCTTTTCCGAGATACGGATGTGAAGAAGGAATTGATCCTAGATAATAATGATTTGGAACGAGAGAGAGGGATTACTATCCTATCTAAGAACGTTTCTGTTGATTATAAAGGGACTAAAATCAATATTATCGACACCCCTGGTCACGCCGACTTTGGTGGTGAAGTGGAAAGGGTATTGAACATGGCCGATGGTGTATTATTGCTCGTAGATGCTTTCGAAGGTCCAATGCCTCAAACGCGTTATGTACTAGGTAAAGCTATTGCCTTGGGACTAAAACCAATCGTAGTTGTCAACAAGGTAGATAAGGAAAACTGCCGTCCGGAAGAAGTTCAGGAAATGGTTTTTGATCTCATGTGTAATCTTGATGCGACGGAAGATCAGCTTGATTTCCCTACTGTTTATGGTTCGGCAAAGAACGGTTGGATGTCTAGTCACTGGGAGGATCAAAAAGAAGATGTTACTTACCTGCTCGATCAAGTAATCGAACATATACCTACACCAGAAATTAATGAAGGTACTTTGCAAATGCAGATCACTTCTATTGATTACTCCAACTACATTGGCCGGATTGCCGTGGGACGAGTAAGTCGTGGTACCCTAAAGTCCAATACGCCAGTATCATTGGTAAGACGGGACGGTTCGATTGCGAAAAGCAGAATTAAGGAATTGTTCGTTTTCTCAGGTCTAGGGAAAGAAAAAGTAACCGAGGTTCAATGTGGTGATTTATGTGCACTCAATGGAATCGAAGATTTCAATATCGGTGATACCGTCGCGGATTTTGAAAATCCAGAAGGGCTCACACCAATGGATATTGACGAACCAACGATGAGTATGTTATTTACTATCAACACTTCTCCATTTTTTGGTAAAGAAGGAGACTACGTTACTTCCCGTCACCTACGGGATCGTCTTTTTAAAGAAACGGAAAAAAATCTTGCATTACGGGTAGAAGAAACGGAATCTCCAGATTCTTACACCGTATATGGTCGAGGGGTTTTACACCTTTCTGTACTGATCGAAACCATGCGTCGTGAAGGCTATGAATTACAAGTAGGAAAACCTCGCGTCATCATCAAGGAAGTAGACGGTGTAAAAAATGAACCGATTGAAACTATGACGATCGACGTTCCTGAAGCAACTGCGGGTAAAGTGATCGAATTGATCAATATGCGTAAAGGAGAAATGACGGTGATGGAACCTCGTAATGATCTCATGCACCTCGAATTTGAAATTCCTTCTCGTGGAATTATCGGACTACGGAACAGTGTTCTGACAATTTCTGCAGGTGAAGCTATTATGGCACACCGATTCTTAAAATTTGCACCTTGGAAAGGAGATATTCCTAGCCGTTCTAAAGGGGTTTTGGTCGTTCACGAAACCGGCGTAAGCATTCCTTTTGCCCTCAATAAATTACAGGATCGTGGACACTTCTTTATTCCACCAGGAGTAGAAGTTTACGAAGGACAAGTTATTGGTGAACATACCCGAGATAATGACTTAGTGGTCAATGTTACAAAAACTAAGAAGATGTCTAATATGCGTTCTTCTGGAGCCGATGATAAAGTAAAAATTGCTCCTCCGTTGATTATGTCTTTAGAACAAGCCATGGAATATATCGACGACGATGAATACGTAGAATTGACTCCTAAGAACATTCGTATCCGTAAGATTTTCTTGAAGGAACACGAACGGAAGCGTGGGAAGGTGATTGTTTAAAAAAAATGGTGTAGTAAAATAAATTTTACTACACCATTTTTTTGTTGAATCGTTGAAGTGTTTATGTGTTTATGTGATACGCTCAAATTCTTGGAAAAAGTATGGCATTGTACCCCACTATTTTTACAATTGAGTTGTATTAATATTAGTTATGTTATTAGTTTTTGTTTAACGTAAAAGGCCGATTTTTTATTTTTATTGATATATTTTCAACAGTTCAACGATTCAACAAATCAACATTTCAACAAAACCCTACATTTTATTAGCAGAAGAAAAAATCCTTCCCCAATTAACACCGTTCCAGATACTACCATTTTTGGTAGAAAACCAGATGAATAATGGCTTACCTACAATATGATCTGCAGGAACATATCCCCAAACTCTAGAGTCTTCTGAATTATGGCGATTATCTCCCATCATCCAGTAATAATCTTGAGCGAAGGTATAGGAAGTGGTCGATTGACCGTCAATTAAAATTCGACCATTCTTAATGTCTAAAGTATGACCTTCATAAGCGGTAATAACCCGACGGTATAGCTCAATATTGTTCGGTGTAATCGTTACCGTTTCACCACCTTTAGGAATAGTGATTGGGCCGAAATTATCGTTGGTCCAGCCGGGGAAATTTTTCGGATCGTGTGGAAAAAGAATATCTGGTGTTTGCGGAGTACCGGGAATAGCGGTGAGCGAAAATTTGGGATCCATCCCCCGAATCTGTTCTACTTGTTTGCTATTTAAAGCAAAGATTCTTTCGTTTCCTTGGTTCTGAACGTGACGAGTTTCGGCGAGGGAAACGCCCCACTCTTCCAGTTTTTCAGTACGAATAGACCCTCCATTTAAATTCAATCGGTATCTATACTGTAATTTAGTTGGATTGGCAGCTGGCTTATCATTAATATAAACCTGCTTATCTCTAATCTCCATTTTATCTCCTGGTAAAGCAATACACCGCTTAATGTAGTGATCGCGCTTATCGATGGGTCGAACCCTTGGTTTTAGATTTCTAAATCGAGGATCGTTGAGTGCTTTATACCGTCGTAAGTCTTCTAAACTATAATTTCGATTTGGTCCAATGATCGTAGTATCTCCCGCCGGATAATTAAATACTACAGGACTGTTGCGATCTATGTTTTCAATAGCGGGTAGGCGATGATAACCCAGACTTGGTTTTTTAGTGTATGATTCAGTACCTATAAATGGTATGGTATTGTGTACCAATGGAACTTGTAGAACGGTCATCGGTGTACGAATTCCGTAATGTGCTTTAGAGACAAACAAAAAGTCTCCAACTAGAAGCGAACCTTCCATCGAGGAAGTTGGAATTACAAAAGCTTCAATCAAAAACATTCGAATAAAAGCGGCGGCAAAAACGGCAAAGATGATCGCTTCTGCCCATTCTCTGCTGGCTCCTTTTTTATAAGGATTATTGGCTACTAGTTTGCGATACTCACGATCGTCGTTTTGTTCTTTGGCCGTACGAATTTGTTCCATGTAGGCTTTCTCCATGATAATAGCTGGCCCTAAATATTTCGCATCCTGGCTAGCACCAATCTTAAAATAAGAGATCGGCGCATAAATAACGGCGAGTGCTGCATCTAAAAAAGAATTTTTACCAAATGAACGAACCATATCTACATTCATACCCGCCAAAATAAAGATATTGACGATTGGAAGCAGTAGTAAAGCTGCCCACCACTTTGGACGACCGATAATCTTGCACCAGGTGATAAAGTTTAGTCCCGGAATTAGGGCATGAATTGCCGGCTGTCCCGCCTTTTCGAATACCTTATAGAGACTGATACTCAATAAGATATAGTAAATTATTAGAAAAATAAGTACACTCACAATATTTGATTTCCGGAATTTATTAGGGTTCTAAACTCCAATTAAAAAATTTCACAAATATAAACAGATTTTTGGGCATCCCTACCCTGAAAAATGTTCCTTTCGGTAAATATACAATTTTAAAGTACGAAATGTTTCGTAATATAGAAAAAATTTGAGCAGAGACAAGGTATGCCTTGTCTTTACGCTACGAAGAATTCATGCCTTGTATCTACTCTACAAAGCCTTCAACGTAGAGCTTTTCTCCTTTACGTTGGCCACTGAAGAAGACTTTTATCTTTTTGTTAAAATATCCCTTTTTAGTGGCATCGAAGGTGATAGATAGGATACCTGTCGAGTCAGGTAAGGTGGGAATATTCTCCCAATTAGGAGCAGTACAGCCACAATCGGGGCGGACGTTATCAATCAAAATTGGCTGGTCGCTGATGTTTTTGAATTTAAAATCGAAGGTAACAGATTCACCTTTTAGTAGATCGCCAAAGTCGTGTTCAGTGGTGGTTTGCCACGCTACCACTGAGGTGTCGGCGGGGAGAGATAGTGAAGCGTAAACTATAAGAATTAAAGTAAAAAATTTCATATTATCATCTTAATGAAAAGTACAGTCAGCGGTTAGAAAACGTATAAAAGGTAGGCTCTCTTATACAAAGGAAGGAAATTCTTTAAAAAGTATACTCAAATTCCACTCTCTAGCACCTCCCAAGTATGATCTGCCAATAATTTTACCGTAGCAATAAAAGTGTAAGGTTGGGTTTTGCCCCATTCGTTGGGTCCAATCATAGATAATACTTTGGTCTCATCCGCTTTGGCGTATAAATGATACGTATGATTGATGATAGGTTTGAAATTCATCTCTGCCAAGTAAATATCTTCGGAGATGGCTACGCGATCCTGAATTTTTTTAGCTTGAGCAGCGAGCAATTCAATTTGTTCTCGAATCTGATCCATCTGGGAATCCGCCTGTTCATACATCGCTTGTACCGCGAGTCCTTTCATGCGGCCACGATCCATCGGCTTGATCACTACACCACCTACGGTATGAGCATATGGTAAGAGATGTGGATTTTTCGCTACTTTATCCTCATCAATCGGGTTTTTAGAAGATAGTTTGGGCTCTTTATCATCGGTAACATCTCGTCTTTTCTTTTCCATTATTGCAGCCATTTTGTTTTTGTTGATTCGTTGAAATGTTGATTTGTTGAGTATCAAAAAGTCTATTCCTTGTAAAAATGTGGAGCACGCGAGATTTTTCTAATGTGTAGATCTTTTATTGTAAAATTATAAAAGATTTTTTATTAAGGATCAATAAAAGAATAACTTATAACATTTGACTGCTTCTTTTGCGCC
>CAZYAC010000289.1:0-6790 GCA_964645475.1 uncultured Saprospiraceae bacterium
GTTTGGGGCTTTTCATAAATTCTATATAAAACTGGAATCTCAGTATTACTTAATTTCCAATAATTCTACCTCAAAAACCAACGTAGAAAAAGGTCCGATTTTTGGTCCCGCACCTCGATCACCATAGGCTAAATTATAAGGTAAAAACAATTTCCATTTAGAACCTAGTGGCATTAATTGTAATGCTTCCGTCCATCCTGAAATAACCTGTGTTACGCCGAAGCTGGCAGGCTGTCCACGCTCTACAGAAGAGTCAAAAACAGTTCCATCAATAAGCGTTCCATGATAATGAACGGATACTTGAGAAGCTTCGGTTGGCTTAGGTCCGGTTCCTTCTTTCATGATTTCGTACTGTAATCCGCTTTCTGTAGTTTTCACTTCCGGACGCTTTTTGTTTGCTTCTAAAAATGCTTTTCCTTTTGCCACTGCATCTGTATGCTGCGAAGCTTTCTGCGCCTGTAAATAGTCCCGGAATATGGTTTCAGCCTCTGCTTTGCTGATTGCTAAAGTCTGATCTTTTAATACATCGTTTATCCCTTTGGCCAGATCTTCTGGTGTCAAATCTGTGAGGTTTTGAGATTTTAATCCCTGGGCCATCATTACCCCAACACTGTAACTTAGTGAGTCCATTTTTGTTTGTGCATTTAGCTGGTAACCTATGCTACCAATTAGTAATAGTAAGAATAATTTTTTCATCAGTAATTTAATTTTAATATCTTTTTTTATGAAGTTGTTTTAAAACAACTTCTATGTTTAAAATGACCTTGGTCTTGTGGGGACAACCTAGTTTAAACGCAAAAGAAAATGCAACATTGTGTTGTCAGGTCATTTTTAGAAAATTCTAACTTTTCATCTCAGCATAATATTCAAAAAAGTAGGGTATAGTCTCAATTCCTCGATAAAAGTTGAAGAGTCCAAAATGTTCGTTTGGACTATGAATATCATCACTGTTTAACCCAAATCCCATTAAAATGGAATCTGACTTCAATACTTTTTTAAATAAAGCCACAATTGGAATACTACCGCCACCGCGCTGCGGTATAGGCATTTTACCGAAGGTCTTCTTCATGGCTTTTTCTGCAGCTCGGTATTCGACGCTATCAGTAGAAACGACCACAGGATCACCACCGTGGTGAGGAGTCACCTTCACCTTTACAGCGTCCGGAGCAATTTTCTTAAAGTGATCACTAAATAATTTGGTAATCGCTTCTGGAGATTGATTGGGTACGAGCCGCATGGAAATTTTTGCATAAGCTTTTGAGGGTAAAACCGTTTTAGCTCCTTCTCCGATATAACCTCCCCATATCCCGTTTACATCTAAGGTAGGTCGGATAGAAGTTCGCTCAAGCGTGGTATATCCCTTCTCTCCGTGTATATCTTTAATCTTTAAATCTCTTTTATAGCTAGTTTCACTAAAAGGAGCTTCATTCATGGACTTTCGTTCCTTACGAGAAACCACTTCCACATCCTTATAAAAACCTGGAATCGTAATCTTATTGTTTTTGTCTTGTAAAGAGGCAATCATTTTTGATAGCACGTTGATTGGATTGGCTACCGCACCTCCATAAACACCTGAATGTAAATCGCGATTTGGACCGGTTACTTCTACCTCTAAATAACTTAGTCCTCTTAGACCAACCGTAATCGAGGGTGTCTTATTATTGATGATGGAGGTGTCAGAAATTAGGACCATATCGCAGTCTAGCATCTTCTTATTTTTCTTACAAAAAGTTTCTAGGTTACTAGATCCCACTTCTTCTTCTCCTTCAATCATAAACTTTACATTACAAGGCAAAGCATCGTGCGCTAACATGGCTTCAAATGCCTTTAAGTGCATATAAACTTGGCCTTTGTCGTCACAAGCTCCTCTGGCAAAAATTGCTCCTTTAGGATGTGTCTTGGTTTTCTTAATCACCGGCTCGAATGGAGGTGAATCCCACAATTCCATCGGATCGGGTGGTTGTACATCATAATGACCATATACAAGTACCGTTGGCTTGGATTTGTCCACCATTTTCTCTCCATAAACAATAGGATGTCCAGAGGTAGGATGAATTTTTACTTTCTTAGCACCAGCTGCTTTAAGCTTGTCTGCTACGAATTTAGCGGTCTTTTTTACATCTTTTGCGTAGGCCGGATCGGCACTTACAGAAGGAATTCTTAGAAAATCAAGTAGTTCGTTTAAATATCGATCTTTGTTAGCCTTGTGGTACTTTTTTAGTTGATCCATGGTTAGTTTAAATTTTTTTGCAAATATAAGTATTATTAGAACATTCAAATAGGTTTTTCGTTATTACCCATTAACAATACCTTTCAAAATCAATAATCCCCAAATTCCAAGTCAGATTAATTCACAATTTCTTGATATCTTTCAGGAATTCCACAATACTATTATTAATAAAAACAAATTTCACATGAAAAAAATTTACACAATCTTCTTATTTTCTTCCATATTCATCCAGCTAGCAGTTGCTCAGAACGAGCGATATGATTTTAGCTTATCGATTGAACCCTATGTAAATCTAACCCAGGGAGAACCCGTATTTTTTAATCCTACAGATGATTGGTCCGACTTTGAACAGCTACTAGAATTAGATGCTGATTTTGGTTTTACCGTAAACATTTTAGGATTGGATGGTGAGGAATTGTTCAATTTTTTAACCCCTGCACTATTTGTTTCCACCTTTGATGATGAAGCAGACGATCCAGTTTTGCCCTTTCTTTTACCAACAACGACCCAAATTCAAAATCGAGGGGTAATTCCAGGTAATGATCCTAGCCAAATAACTTTTCAAACTATTGGTAATTCGGGTGCACAAATTTTTAAATTGGAATACCGCGATGTTGGATTTGCCAATGAATCATTTTTAGATATTCCTTCTCAGGATATGTTTACTAATTTTCAAATCTGGATTTATGAAGGAAGTGGTTGTATTGAATATCGATATGGAGAAACTAGTATTACGGATCCTGATTTAATTTATGATGGAGATAATGGATCTTCTGCTGGACTCTTCCGAGCCTTTGGATCACAATTAGAAGGAGATACGGTTTTGTATGCCATTCATACAATAGGAGATGCACAAAATCCAACCGTTTTTGAAGGAGAGAATACTACTGAAGAAGCTGGCATTGGAGTCAACGGCTTTCCTGCAGAAGGCATGGTATATTCTTTCTGTCCCGAAATTGTGGTAAACACAACAGATTTGAACACAACTCTTGATTGGGAGGTTTATCCAAATCCAACTTCGGATATTTTGACTATCAAATTAGAAGAAATTCCTTCTGCTCAATTTAGACTTTTGAGTATGAATGGCCAGACTGTTCGAACAGGAACTATCAATGGTCAAGATCAAAAAATTGATGTTAGTGATTTACCAAAAGGTATTTATGTGCTGACTTTGCTGACGGATGAAGGGATGGCTACTAAACGTTTTTGGAAACAGTAAGTTATTTTTGTTGAACCGTGGAATTGTTTATTTTCAGTTCACGGTTCAACAAATCAATTTTTTAAAACACCGTTCCTAGGAAATCTACCACACCAGGTGTCCATTCTTTGCCTCCTAATGATTTCACCAATAAAGCATCCGACAAATGATGGTTTTTCACCCCGAGTGTTTGGTGATCGTTGATAAATAACCAACGACAGGTATTGCTTTGTATTTGGTAACCATTATTTAAATACAATTGATTTTCAGAAGCGGTCAGAATAATAAAGTCTATGAGATGTTTCCGACCAAGGTTTTCGAGTTGGTCGAGTAGGGTAGCAGCAATATTTTGTTTTCGATGCTCAGGGGCTACACATATATCTACGACCCCAAAAATTGCATACGGTTTTTGATCGAGCGCAATCATTCTATGTTCTACAGCTAGATGTGCAATCACCTGTTCTTTTTTAAAAACTAGATAACGAAAATTTGGAAGTTGTTTAAAATAAGTTCGACCCTGAGGATACCCTGGGAAGCAATCAACCAAGAGCTGTTGGATGGCCTCTTTTTGGTCAGGAGTAATTCTAAATTCTTCAATTCGTTGGATATCCATTTTCCTTACTTAAAATGCTGGGTCAATAAATCAGATAACTGTTGGTCGTTTAAATTATGGGTCAGGGTTCCTTGCGATGCAAAGCTAATTGATCCGGTTTCTTCTGAAACAATAAAAACGACAACTCCAGAAACTTCAGTAGCTCCTAACGCAGCACGATGACGAAGACCAAGTTTGCCAGGAATATTTGCATTGTTTGAGACAGGTAGTACACAACTCGCTGCGTAAATACGGTCTTTATTTATTATCATCGCTCCATCATGTAGTGGGCTATCTTTACTAAAAATACTTTCGATCAATGGCGCGCTGATATGAGCATTGATTTTTGTACCACTATCGTTAAAGGTTTGTAAATTAAAACTATCAGAAATGACAATCAAGGCACCGGTTTTCTTTTTGCTCATTCTGGTTATGGCATTTTTTACAGCCAATCTTTCTTTTGGATTATCTGTTTTGTCATCTCCGAAATTGCGATCAATAAAACGACTTAATAGGTTGGAACGTTGCTTTAAGGTACTATTACCCAACAGCAAAAGAAAACGGCGTACTTCAGGTTGAAATACAATCAACAACATGATAACCCCGACACTAAAAACCTGACCTAATATCATCGATAATAGTTCCATTTCAAGAAACTGTACTAGGAAGGAAACCAGAAAAATAAACAGCACTCCAATAAATATATTAAAGGCAATACTACCTCGAAGAATGGTAAATAGCTGGTAAAAAAGATAGCCTACGATGAGAATATCTAAAATATCCCATATTCGGATGCTTAAAAATCCAACATCGAAGAGGCCTGGTGGAAACATCATCCCTTTTTTATGTAAATTTGTTGCAATTAAAAATACAATTTAAGATGCAAGTTAGAAAAATTTTACCGGTTATAGGAACATTGCTTCTCTTATGCTGCTCCCTATTTATGGAGGCTCAGGTACTTACCACTAATCAAGACGGGGAAAAAATTGTGGTCTATTCAGATGGTTCATGGGCTTATTTTGATGGATTGGATGAAGAAGAGCAAGTTGCGATCAAGGAGTCCTCCAAAAAAAGAGAAAAAAAGAAGAAAAAGAAAAAGAAGAAAAAAGAAAAAGGGGAGAAGAAGGTGAAAAAAGAAAAAAAACGCAAGAAAACTGCTAAATCGAAAGATCGTTCGAAAAAGAAAAAAGTACAATATTCCGACGCAGAGGAACAATTGGCAAGACAAGAAGCAATTCAAAGAGCAGATTGGGCTGCTATGGAAGCAATGCGTACCAAGAACTTAAAAACCCAGGCTGGACAAGAACTAGGGGTTATCCGACAACAACTCTCCGCTGCTTATTCGAATACTGATATTTCGGTTAAAGAACTAGATGAATTGGACAAGAAATATAAAAATCAACAAGTAGTACTCAATAATGCAGCCGCCACCCACCGAGAGGCAGAGGAATTTCTTAAGAAGATGGAAGGTATGATTGATATGAAAAAATCTAAGCGTGATAAGGTACTTGCAGAAATTAATCAATCTCAAGAAAACGAAGCAGACCAATGGACAGCTAATCTTACGGATTCTGGTGAAGCTGTAAGAAAAAGTAAATCAAAGAAAAAGGACCGTAAAAAAGGAAAATCCCTTTTGGTTGCAAACGAAGATTTAATCATGTACCCTCCGGCACCGCCCTGTGAACTAGCCTACGATGGGGTGGATGAATTTTCCGGTAAACGCCGTTGGGAAATGCCGAAGCAAGTATTCTTTACGCATACTTCAGAACGACTTAAACCATTTTTCAAAGAAAAAAATCATATTACCGTTGAAGGTTTTCTTTCCGGTGCCAGCGGAAACGGAGCTACTTATTACCTTAATTTGAACATAATAATTCTATCGGAAATGGCTCAACGCGAATTTGGCGTATTGGAAAAAGCTAGTATTCTTTCTTTAAAACTTATTAATGGTAATACGGTAAAACTTTTTAATACTAAAACTTCTACTGGCAGTGTCGATAAAGTTGAAAAATTAGTGGAATACAGAGCCCAATATATGATAAATTCTGATAACCTAAAATCACTGCGCAAAAGTGAAGTTGATAAAGCTCGGATCGTTTGGGGGACAGGATATGAAGATTATGAAGTTTACAATCTAGACTTTTTTATTGATCAGATTGATTGCCTCGAAAAAAACAAATAATACATGTTAGGACTTAAATTGCCAACGGACCCTCGATGGGTAAATTTGGCGGAAATGGATTTGGCGGAAATTTTAACCGATCATGCCTATTGTGAACAGAAGGCCGCCACATCTTGTATAAGCTTGATACAGCAATATCCAGAGAAAATAGACATGGTTCGCGAGATTGCTCCCATTGTAACTGAAGAATGGGGTCACTTCAGACAGGTCCTTGCAGAAATGGATAAACGCAAGTTGACCCTCGGAAAACAAAGGAAAGACGAATATGTTAATGCACTTCGTAAATTTCAAAAAAAAGATGGTAGCTGGGAAGATCGATTGGTGGAAAAATTATTGGTCTTTGCCCTTATCGAAGCTCGGAGTTGTGAGCGATTTCGTTTGCTATCACTGCATATTGCAGATGAGGAATTAAAAGAATTTTACCATAAATTTATGGTCTCGGAAGCAGGACATTATCGAATGTTCATTGATTTAGCTAAGCGCTACGGAGGCGAGGAACGTGTTAAGAAACGATGGCAAGAATATTTAGAAAAGGAGGCGGAAATATTGAATGAAATGACCTTAAGAGGGGATAGAATGCATTAATTG
>CAZYAC010000290.1:0-6760 GCA_964645475.1 uncultured Saprospiraceae bacterium
CATCAGGATGAATATTATGTCGATCTTTTAAAAGTTTTTTTATTTTTTCTTCTACGATTCCTACATCAACATTCGGATACATGGCACAAACAAACCAACCGATCTGCCCAGGTTGATTACGTAATTGCTGTACGGTGCTAATTGGGAGTAAAACTGTTTTTTCATCGTCTACGGCCTCTTCTCCTCGACGATTGGATTTGATCACACCAACTATCTTAAATTCGGTACCTCGCAGCTTGATATACTGACCAACAGCTTCTTCTCCTTCGTCAAATAATGCTTTGACTACTTCGCGTCCTACTATAGCAATTTTGCGTTTATCTTTAATATCTAACTCATTCAAAAATCGTCCTTGAGAAACTTCTAAAGCATCAATATGGATCAAATCGGGGAGATCACCCCGCACATCAAAACTAGCGCTTTTTTCTCCGTGGGATACATTTCCACCCGGCATCCACAGCCGCGGTGCTATGTAGGCAATTTCATCTCCAAAATTTTCTCGAATGGCCACCACATCATTATCATCTAACGAAAACCGTCTACCAGGTTTCATGCCTTTGTACGGTAATGAAGTTCGATTCGATCCCATGTACACACTATTTTTGGCATGCCCACCAAACAATCCATTTACTCCATTTTGCAAACCATTACCCGCTCCCATTAAAAACACCAACATAAAGATGCCCCAGAATACCCCCAAGGCGGTGAGGCCCGTCCGAAGCTTATGCTTCGCGATGGTATTGAATATTTCCTGCCATTTATCGTAGTCAAACATATTTTGGCTTGTTAGTTGGTTAGCAATTGGCGTATTGGCCTTCTTCAACTTTTCATTGCTATTACTGGATTAATCCGTACAGCTTGTAAAGCGGGAATCAACCCACTGACGACCCCGCTCGCAATCAAGATAAACATGGCGGCGATAATAGTTGTCGGGTCTACTTCGGGATTTTTAAAAAACTCGGCTTCTATCTCATTCGCTATGATAAACTGCTGAATACCATAAACCAATCCTAGTCCACAAGCTAATCCCAAATAGCCCGCAAGAGAAGTTAGAAACACGGCTTCGTAAACAATCATACTAATGATGGAACCCGGTGTCGCACCAAGGGCCTTACGAACACCTATTTCTTTAGTACGTTCTTTTACAATAATCAGCATGATATTGCTAACGCCTATTACTCCAGCGATGATACTACCGATCCCGACCAGCCAGATAAAAGTGAAAATAAAACTTAGCATAATTCTGGCATCTTGAGCACCTTCTACAGAATTCCACATGCCGACGGCCATTTCATCTTTAGGATCAAATTTATGGTAGGCGGCCAAATCTGAACGAATCTTATCTTCGGCCACCTTACTTTCTTCCACGGTTTCTACATTGAGATCTACGACTAAATTACCGAGGCGATCGGTACCATCAATTTGCTGGGCCGTAGAAATCGGTAAGTAAATTCGCTCCGTATCTCGGAATCTATCTTTCGTAAAAACGCCGACCACTTGATATTCTATTCCTTTGATTTTTATGTAGGCATCTATTGGTTCATCCACTTCACCAAAAAATTCTTTAGCCACTGCAGTACCAATAACAGCAACCTTTCTTCGTTCACCAATATCTATATTATTGATAAACCTTCCCTCCGTCAAAGTTGGCTTTTCGATATGGAGGTGATCAGGATAAACACACTGAACACTATAAGAACGGCTTTTATTCTTGTAGGTGGTAAAAAATTCTCCGCGCATCCAATACTGCCCACTGACATGATTAAAGTCGCTTCCTTTTTTATTTTCTAATAAATCGTAATCTTTTTGATTAAACTCAATAAATCTACCTGCCGGTAAACCTTTATAGGGAATGGACGTTTTGTAAGTCCACATATACAATCGGTTTTTAGCTCGATCTCCAAAATCTGCTTCGGCACTATTTCTCAAACCATTCCCTGCTCCTAATAGAATAACAAGCATAAAGATTCCCCACCAAACGGAAAGAGCCGTGAGGAAGGTACGAAGCTTGTGCCTGCTAAGAGAGGCAAAAATCTCCTGCCATTTATCAATATCCGGTCTGAAAAAATTTAAAAATCGCAATTCGTTTTGTTTTGGTTTTAATTTTATTTTAATGAATATTAGAATTTTCACATTCTGATTGAGTGCACAAAAAAACAGCTGTTTGCTGCTAGCTAGCTTTCCCAATGTTTGCGTTATTAAATACGTCTGAAGAAAAGCCAGAAGCAAAAAGCAATTGGCCAGAAGCATTTTATCATAAGTAATCTGCTATACACTATTTTCAATTAGGCCATCTCGCAATCGAATAATCCGTTTTGTTCTTTGGGCAATCTCATGTTCGTGGGTGACGATCACCACGGTAATTCCATCTCTGTTTACTTCCTCAAAAATTTTCATTACATCTTGAGAGGTCTGAGAATCGAGGGCTCCCGTCGGTTCGTCCGCTAAAATCATTTTAGGATTGGTGATTAGGGCCCGAGCGATGGCCACTCGCTGCTGTTGTCCACCAGATAATTGGGTTGGCAAATGCTCCGCCCATTCTTTAAGCCCTACTCTATCCAAATAATCCAATGCAATTTCTTTTCTTTTTTTCCGATCTACTTTTTGATAATATAAAGGTAGGGCAACGTTTTCCACGGCCGTTTTAAAATTAAGTAAATTAAAAGACTGGAAAACGAATCCAATAAATTGGTTGCGGTAAATAGCGGCTTGTTTTTGTGAAAGGTCTTTGATCAGGGTTCCATTGAGATGATACTCGCCTGAATCATATTCATCCAAAATCCCTAAAATATTGAGTAAAGTAGATTTTCCGGAGCCGGAAGATCCCATAATAGAAGCAAATTCTCCTGCTTCAATGTGCAGGTCAATCCCCTTGAGCACGGTCAGGGTATTATAATCGGTACGATAAGCTTTCTTGATGGCGTTTAGGGTCAACATAGTATTTGTTTTCACAGCAATGACAAGTAAGATAGGATAATAGTTGCAAATTTTTAAAAATACCTATAATTTAATTCGTGGGGTAGATAAATTTCTTGTACTGGTTTGTTTGATATCTAGTCATTCTACATCCTTCTATTGGACAAAATCACCAATGAAGGAAGCCAACAAGCTAATTGACGAATGGCTCCTCAAGTCTATCATAAAATATTATTTCCAGTAAAGATCTCAAAGACTGAATTTAATTTATAATAAAGAAGAAACTAAAAGCAACGAATTTAAATATTATTCGTTATTAATTAACAGCCTGTCTTTACTCAGGCACCTCAGAAGACGATACTTACAACAGATTACTTATTACCAGAACTGCCTTTTTATGACTCGTCCCTACTATTACTGCTACTTACTATTATTCTTTTGTCTGACCGCCTGTCAGCCCGAAGAGACTACTCCCGATGTTAACATAGATATTTCTGATGAGCTACGAATTGAGCTTTGGGAAGTCCTAGATGCCAACCAACGCATGCTTGAATTACGTGTTTCAACGCTGGAAGCGTTGGATTGTGAAAATTATAGTATCTCCTTTAATTTAAATCAAATAGGGAATCGTTCTATGGTTTCGATTAATAATATCCTACCACCACACGATTGTATCGCTGGTACAGCACCAGCGTCCAATGAAATTGAACTCGGTCATTTTTCTGAAGGAGACCATGCTATTGAGTTGAATCTCAAAAATAATGAAATCATCAATATTGGTCGTTTGAAGATAAAACCCCGTTTTTATGAATTAGACATGGAAACTGATCACGGAATTTATTTACCGTGGAAGATTTTAAAAACGGTTCCTGAAGATTTAGTCTGGGGTTATCTTACGATAGAAGAGGCCGCGGACGAAAATACTATTCTAGATGAATTTAATACTAGAATAGCTCCATGGACGGAAAGTGTGGGACTCTCGCAAGGGTATTATGGTTATTTCAATATTGAAAATGGTACTGCTAGCGAAATCAAAGACCAAGAAGAAACTATTACCAGTAATATTTTCCTTTTAAAAGAGGTCGGTTCCCGAATTGATCTTAAAGCGGCCTTAAATAATCTGCGTAGCGAATTTGGCACCCAAGTATCGATCAAGGTATTTTCATCAGATGGTAGCTTTTTGTAGAGGCGATTCAGGTAGAGACTCTACCTGAATCGTTTTTATAGTTCGTAACTAAATCCTGCGTTCTCTAATTCTCGATATTTCTCTTTATCAAAACGATATAGTTTTGCAGGGCGGTGCGCAACACCCTCTTGAACCTCGTTGAGATCTACTAAGAGGTTCATACTTAGAATTTTCTTTCTAAAGTTTCGTTTATCCAATTTATTATGTTCAGGAGGTGCATCGGAGAGTAGGATCGCTTCGTAAAGATGTTGAAGTTGTGTGAGGGTAAATTTTGGAGGAAGTAGTTCAAAGCCGATAGGTTGGGTTCGAACTCGACGTTTCAACATTTCAAAGGCATAGGCCACCACTTCGTTATGGTCAAATGCTAATTCACTAAGTTCTTTAAAAGAATGCCATTCTGCTCTTTTAGCGAGTCCAGTTGAACCTGCCTGAATTTTATAATCTTTAATTTTTATTAAAGCAAAATAACCAACAGTGATCACCCGACCAGCTGGGTGTCGGTCTATTTTTCCAAAACTACGTACCTGCTGAAGGAATACGTTTTTTAATCCAGTTAACTCTTCCAATACCCGTTCTGCAGCAGCGTCAAGCGTTTCTGTTTTCTTGACAAAATATCCTGGTAATGCCCATTTCCCAACGAAAGGTTCTTCTCCTCTTTTGATCAGTAAAACTTTGAGATCACCTTCGTCAAAACCAAAAACCACACTATCTACGGTAACGGCAGTATAAAAAAATTGGTCAACCAAATCCATATCTGAGCTGAAGTTATTTATGGTGAGCAATGTAATACTTTTTATTCCGGAGAACAAGTATTTACCAAATGAAATTTCAATATTATAAAGTCCAAAATAGATCATTTTTTGAGAAAAAATTTCCAAAATTAAAAATTACTAAAGATAATGATGATATTCGCTGCCATGAAAATAAATCTAGTCAGCGACACCGTAACCCGACCTACTCCAGAAATGCTCCAAGCCATGTTTGCAGCGGAAGTAGGAGATGATGTATTTAAGGCCGATCCTACCATCAATGCCTTGGAAGCCAAAGCGGCTTCGATGTTTGATAAACCAGCCGCCATATTTTGCCCATCTGGCACCATGACCAATCAAATTGCCATCAAAGTACATACACAACCGCTGGATGAGGTCATCTGTGATCATTACTCTCACGTATACCAATATGAGACTGGAGGCTACGCATTTAATTCGGGGGTAGCGATGAATCTCTTGCAAGGGACCAACGGAAAAATAGAGGTCGACCAAATAGCTTCAGCGATCAAACCATTGTACGATTGGTTGCCAGTGAGTAAATTGGTAGTGCTAGAAAATACTTGTAACAAAGGAGGCGGTAGTTATTACACTTTAGATGAAATTCTTCCCATTCGAGATCTTTGTCAAAGACGAGGTCTCAAACTACATTTGGACGGTGCTCGTCTTTTTAACGCCTTAATCGAAACCGGTGAAACAACCCAAGCCGTAGGTGCGCATTTTGATAGTATCTCTATTTGTCTCTCTAAAGGTTTAGGAGCACCAGTAGGATCTTTATTAATTGGAGAAAAAGAATTTATTCGACAAGCTCGCCGCTTTCGAAAAGTGATGGGTGGTGGGATGCGACAGGCAGGATATTTGGCAGCCGCTGGAATTTATGCGCTTGACCATCATGTGGAGCGATTAAAAATAGACAATGACCATGCAAAATTATTGGGTAAAACCTTGGAGGCTTGTAAGCTTGTCAAACAGGTACGCCCTGTTAAATCCAACATCGTCATTTTTGATTTAATAGATCCACATACGGCAGAGCAAGTTCTTGCAAAATTTGAAAGTAAAAAAATTATGGCTTCCGCCTTTGGCCCTCAGACCATTCGCTTTGTGACCCATTTGGAAATTACTCCGGATATGGTGGAACAGACCATCAAAGTTATTAAGGAAATTTTGGATTAATAAATCTTCCTTTTCACCTCCTCAATCAGATCATTGATATTGATATTGATATTGAAGTTGATATTGATATTGAGTTGTTCTACTCCACTTTCAGTTTTAGAAAAATGGCGGAGTCTTCATTTTGAAGTTTTAAAAAATAAAGGCCACTGGTGAGTGTTTTGGTTAAAACTAATTGACTGGTTTCCGCCTCAACAGAATGAATTTCAGGACGATCAACTTGATGTCCAGTAGCAGAATAAATTTGAATTTGAGAAGGTTTAAAATCAGCTGGATGTTGTAAATACACTTCCTCTAAAATGGGGTTGGGAAAAACAAAGAAGTCGCTATTTTCTAAAATATCTCTGGTAGAAACAGGAATCATTCCTTCTGGATCTCCTGTAAGATAAGCGTCAAACCCCATTCGGCTGGCCACATAAATATCGCTAAAATCATCATTATTAAAATCAGCTACCGCTAGTCCCCATGCCTCATCAGTCATGAGCGGTGGACTGATAATATCGTCTGTCCGAACGGTAAATTTACCAGTTCCATCATTTAGCAAAGCCTGCAGGGGATCTGCTAATACATTGGTGATAAACAGGTCCAGCGATCCATCCTCATCAATATCATGGAAAGCAGCATTGGTTGTTTGATTAGGAGCTTGCGGCAGGAGAACGGTAGTAAGATCCGTAAAAAAGCCGTTGGATTCGTTAATGTAAAGTCGATTTTGAGGATCTTC
>CAZYAC010000291.1:0-2695 GCA_964645475.1 uncultured Saprospiraceae bacterium
GTTTACTAAACCTATCCCAAAATCGAGTGGAGGTTTAGTAAACCTTGTAAACCTTTTACCTTGTATAATTATGAAAAAATTCCCTTCCATAAATAAAGGTTACAACGACGTCTTTAAGTCAGGAGAAATGAGTATCGGTGTGGTCGTTCCCATCGAAAACTATGTGCAAAGTTCTGTCCCGACGATGAAGAATCATTTAGCAAGGGCTAAACTTGTAGAGGAGTTAGGATTTAAAGCTTTATGGTTGCGGGATGTACCTTTTCATGTTCCTACATTTGGGGATGCGGGACAAACCTTTGATCCATTTACTTATTTGGGGTATTTAACCGGACAGACCTCTACGATTGCTTTGGGAATTGCTAGTATTGCATTGCCGTTACATCATCCCGTTCATGTAGCCAAATCTGCCGCTACGATAGATCAACTATCTGGTGGGAGGTTTATTTTGGGAGTCGCCTCCGGAGATCGCTTCGAAGAGTATCCGGGAATGGGTATTGACTACGAAAAAAGAGGGGAACTATTTCGGGAAGCGTTCAATTTTATTCGAAAAGCTGCGGAAGATTTTCCTACCTTTGCAGCCAATCATTTTGGGCAGCTAAACGGAAAAGTTGATGTTTTACCCAAGCCATTTTCTTCTAAAATTCCCATACTGTTAACTGGCCATAGCCGACAGTCGGTGGACTGGATCGCAGAACACGGAGACGGGTGGATGTATTATCCGCGTAACTTGTATATGCAGGAACATAATATCAAAGAATGGCGGAAGGCAGTTGCAAAATTTCATTCTAATGATCAACCTTTTTTGCAGCCGCTACACATTGACCTACATCCTGATGATGATTTTAAACCTCAACCGATCCATTTAGGATTTCGGGCTGGGATGAATTATTTAGTAGAATATTTACATCATCTAAAAGAACTTGGTGTGAATCATTTGGCATTGAATTTCAGATTTAATTCGGCGAATATAGAAGATACCTTAGAACGTATCGCAAAGGAACTTTTACCTGAATTTCATACTGAAAAAACAGAAAAAAAACATTTATGAAAAAGACTATTTTAATTACCGGTAGTACAGATGGTATCGGGAAATTAGCAGCTATCAAATTGGCAAAAGAAGGTCATGAAATTTATCTGCACGGAAGAAATGCAGATAAGCTAACTAACGTAATAACTGAAGTTAAGGCAGCGAGTGGTAACGACCATATAAACGGTTTTGTAGCTGATTTCTCAGAATTGGAAGCAGTAAAAAATATGGCTACGGAAGTGAATAATACTTTAACCAAACTCGATGTGCTGATCAATAATGCGGGCGTTTTTAAAAGTCCAGTTCATAAAAACAAAGCAGGTTTGGATATTAGATTTACGGTCAATTATTTTGCTCCGTATGTACTGGCAAATAACCTATTGCCGCTTCTGAGAAAAGGAACGATGCCGAGTATTATCAATCTTAGTTCGGCAGCACAGGATCCAGTTGATGTATCGGCATTGGATGGTACGATTAATGTTTCCGACAGAGCTTCTTATGGCCAAAGTAAGTTGGCCTTGACGATGTGGAGTTTTTATCTAAATAGAAAATTATCAGATATTGGGGTGGTTGCGGTCAATCCTGGTTCTTTATTGAATACCAATATGGTGAAGGAAGCGTATGGTAAATTCTGGTCTTCGGCTGATAAAGGTGCCGATATTTTATATGATTTAGCGACCTTAGAAAATTACGAAGAGGCAGCAGGAAAGTATTTTGATAATGACCAAGGGCGTTTTGGGCAAGCGCATGGGGATGCTTATGATGCTGAATTAATTGAATCCCTGATTAATGCCACAGAAAATATAATTTAAAACTTCTAAAAAAAATAGCAATTGAAGAGTCATTGTACATAAATTCCTTCAAAACAGGATTGGTCGCATAATCAAATATTTCTGGAGGACTTATTTTCATTGCTTTGCCATCTGCTCTTGGCGTAGGATTCGTAACTTTCCAATGAGTCAAATTTTATTTTTTTCTAATTTCTTCTATTCTACTCAATGATTCTTTGGTGAGTGATTCTATTTTTGCTAAGTCGAAATTTCCATTTCCATCTTTGGCCATTAATTTTGATCCCATTCCAACACAATAGGCACCCGCATTTATCCAACCTTTTAGGTTTTCGTAATCGGGTGAGACACCTCCAGTAGGCATAATATTCGTCCAAGGTTGTGGTGCTCTCACGGACTTAATAAAGTTAGGACCATAAATACTTCCAGGGAATAATTTGACAATTTCACAGCCTAGTTCTTCCGCTCTGGCGATTTCAGTTAAGCTACCACAGCCTGGCGACCATAAAACTTTTTTTCGATTACAAACGATGGCTATATCTTCGCGTAGAACAGGAGTAACTATAAAATTAGCTCCTAATTGCATGTATAAACTGGCGGTACTACCATCGGTTACTGAACCCACACCCATCATCATCTCGGGCATTTCCTTAGCAGCATATTTATACAACTCCGCAAATACTTCGTGTGCATAATCTCCTCTGTTGGTAAACTCGAGTAGTCTTGCGCCTCCTGCATAAATAGCGTGTAATACTTTTTTTGCGGTGTCAATATCTGGATGGTAAAAAAGTGGAACCATCCCTTGTTCCTTCATCTTTTGCGCTACTTCTATTCTGGTAAATCTTGCCATTTTTTATTTTATGGTGTTAATGAGTAATGA
>CAZYAC010000291.1:2795-6756 GCA_964645475.1 uncultured Saprospiraceae bacterium
CTATCTCCACCACCGACACGATCTACGATGTGGGTAATTTGATAAGTAGGTGCTTCGAACAAAGTTTTGCCGTCATATAAAACACCGGACCAAGTATTATGAGAAGCACTAATGGATCCTCTTAAAGTGGTAATGACTTTTTTTGCACGAGGGAACATTTTCATGAGTTGCTGTAAAACGGATAAATAGGATTTAGCATCTACTTCATGACCAGCTGTAACGTCTAGCCCCTCAGGATGTAATCCAAAATGTTTTTCCGCATCTTCTTCATTACCCAAAATAATATCACATCCAGCCACTAAGTCAGGCATCACTTCGCCTGGTTCTTTTCCATACTTCCAAAGTTTTTTTCGATAATTCAAATCAGTTGAAACGGTTACTCCCATTCTATTAGCAACTTGAATGGCTTCTAAACAAGCATCTGCTGCACCCTGCGAAATAGCGGGCGTAATTCCGGTCCAATGAAACCATCCAGCATCTTTGAAAACTTCTTCCCAATCAATCATGCCAGCTTGAATTTCTGACATTGCAGAATGAGCTCTGTCGTAAACAACTTTACTCCCACGACTAACGGCACCTATTTCTAAAAAATAAATACCTAGACGACCACCACCATAAACGATATGATCTGTGCCTACTCCACGCTTTCTCATTTCCATTAAGGCACATTGTCCTATGTCATTTTGGGGAAGTCGAGTTACAAAATCAACGGGCACTCCATAGTTGGCCAGTGATACGGCCACATTGCTTTCTCCACCACCATAAATTGCTTCAAAAGAATTTGCTTGAGAAAATCTTTTCCATCCTGGAGGAGTCAACCGAAGCATGATTTCTCCAAAAGTTACTACTCTTTTCATAAACGTAAATTAAATGTTTTTTGATTGAGGCTAGTTGGCAGCTGGTCAAAAAAAGAATTTTTTAAAACTTAGGAGAAAGCTAATCCGCCGTTAATGTCAAAGTTGGCACCTGTTACAAACGAACTTTTGTTAGAGGCTAGATAAACCACCAAATCTGCTACTTCGTCAGCTCTTCCTTCTCTTCTTACTGGCGTTTTACCGGCGACTATTTTTCGTACTTCGTCTTTTGTAAAATCATCATGAAATTTAGTTCCAATTAAACCGGGACAAATCGCGTTTACTCTGATCCCTTTCGGTCCGAGTTCTTTTGCCATTCCTCTAGTGAAGGTAGTAGTAGCACCTTTTGAAGAAGCATACAAGGAAGATCCGCCACCGCCACCATCTCTTGCTGCTAGCGAAGAAAGGTTGATGATAGAGCCACCTTTACCCATTAAAGGTTCAAATGCTTGCATGACGAAAACGGTAGACTTAAAATTTACATTCATCACTAAGTCATAAAAATCCTCATCAAATTCTTGTAAGGTTTTACGAGCAAAAAGACCTCCGGCATTATTGACTAGGATATGAATTTTTTTGCCAAAAGCTTTCACCGTTTTAGCTTTTAGATTTTTAATACCTTTCAAGGTTGATACATCTGCTTTGACAGCAATCGCTTTACCTTTAAAAGATTTTATCTCTTTGACAGTTTCGTTAGCTCCTTTTCTAGAACTATTATAGTTGACCACTACTTTAGCTCCTTCTTTTGCTAATGCAATTGATATGGCTCTACCAATATCTCTACCACCTCCGGTTACCACTGCTACTTTTCTTGAAAATATACCCATTGTTCTTTTTTTATGAGGATGTTTTTAAAAATGAAATTGATTAGATTTATTAGCTGGTTGGCTTTCTTCTATCGTAAAAAATACGAAAAAAGGGAGCCAACAGGCTATCCGGCCAACTAGCTAACTGGCCGATATATTATATTCCTAATGCTTGACCACCACCAACTTGAATTGTTTCTGCAGTTAAGAAAGCTGCATCTTTGCTAGCCAAGAAAGAAACTACCCCAGCAACATCTTCTGGTTGACCTAATCTTCCTAACATAATATTCTTTGCCCAAGATTTAAAAACTTCTGGCTTGGTAGATTTAATTCCGATATGAAAATCAGTATCAATAGTACCGGGAGATACCGCATTTACTCTTATCCCATATTCCGCCAGATCTTTTGCTAAAGCTCTTGTAATGGTATGAACAGCCGCCTTTGAGGTTCCATAGATTCCAGCGCCAGGTCCACCGGCATTCCATCCTGCATTTGAAGTATAGTTAATGATGGTTGGATTATCTCCTTTTTTGAGGAATGGAATGGCTGCTCTGGAAGCGAAAAACACAGAATCCAAGTTTAATGCCATGACAAATCTGTAAAATTCTGTCGTCATTTCTTCAAATCTAGATCGTCCACCTAATCCACCTGCATTATTTACAAGCACATCAATTCTTCCATATTTTTCACCAATTTTGGTGATGTTTTCAGTTACCCCTTCTTCTTTCGTAACATCAAATCCGTAGTACTCAGCGGTAATCCCTTCTGCTTTGAGTTCTGCAACTCTTTGAGCACCTTCATCATGTTTGATGCCATTGATTACGACAGTAAATCCGTCTTTGCCTAATCTTTTTGCTACGGCAAAACCAATTCCAGCAGTGGCACCGGTTATTATAGCTACTTTTCCTGTATTCATAATTGTTTCTGATTTTATTAAAAACTAAAAGAAAGTAAATCTATTTTTAGTTCTAAATTTCGTTAAATAATGTTAAGTTTTGTTAGTTTATTTTTTTATAAATAAAGTTCTAAAATTTAGTTGGAATATTGTACATCTGGTTTCAAAGGTTCAATCTTTGGACATAAAAACCAAACACTTGCCATGGCTAATAAGGCTAGTCCTGCACCAATGGCGAATGCTGGAGCATAATTTCCACCTGCAGTCAACCAAGGAACAAAACGAACTAAGCCAGCCGCGCTAAATTTAGCAGCCATTCCTGCGATTCCTGCCAATGTTCCAACTGATTTGGCACCAAACATATCACTTGGTAATGTTTGAACATTTCCAATAGCAGTTTGAAAACCAAATAAAATGACAGCCATTAAGAGAACCGTCGTAACGGGCAAGGTAAAGAAGTCGCTAAAATTGAGTAGGACATTCTGTACGATTGTTGGTTTTGCCATAATCAATAGTGTCGGTAACATGATCAAGCATCCAAGTGTGATAACAAATTTTCTGGTCCGATTGACACTCCAACCGATTGAAATACGATTCTGAGCCAAAAGACCTCCAAACCATGCTCCTACCATGGCTCCTACATAAGGGACCCATCCATATTTACCAATTTCTGCTACATCCATTCCAAATACTTCATGTAAGTAAATGGGGATCCAAACTACAAATAACCACCAGATGGGATCAATCGCAGCAGAAGCAATGATGACTCCCCAGCTTTCTTTACGGCCCAACATTTCTCCGGTGGAAGGATTATAGCCTTCGTCGAATTCACCATCGCCATCCACATCTTGATTCTTCTGGCCAGTTAAGATATATTCTCTTTCTTCATCAGAAATCCACGGATGATCTTTAGGTGGAGCTTTGACTAAAAGCATCCAAGGTATCAGCCATAAAAGACCGATTAATCCTACCATAACAAAGATCATCTGCCAACTGTAATAGATCGTCATTGTTGCAATAAGTGGAATTGAAACAATTCCTCCAATCGCTGCACCAGAATTAAAAAGACCTTGCGCAAAGGCACGTTCTTTAGATGGAAACCATTCGGCATTTCCTTTGGCTGCTCCAGGCCAGTTTCCAGCTTCTGCTACCCCTAAGAGGCCACGAAAAATACTAAAACTTAATACTCCTTGCGCAAAGGCGTGAAGGGCAGTCGCGATTGACCAAACGCCAATCGATAATGCAAACCCAAGACGAGTTCCAATCCAGTCGAAAATTTTCCCGAAGATAGCTTGACCAAAGGCATATGCAAACATAAAAACCACTGATATAATCGCATAGATTTCTTTACGACCATCACTATCCATGTCGGGGTACAAATCTTCAGCAATGTTTGGCCATAGTAC
>CAZYAC010000292.1:0-6709 GCA_964645475.1 uncultured Saprospiraceae bacterium
TCGTTTTTAAGTTTTGCGATTGAGTTTGAATTTGTTATTGAAATTTCAAATTAAATTTGACACACTTTACTGAACAGTCCCCTACGACCCCACAAGCCAAAACGAATAATTAAGATTTTAGAAAAATAAAAGATGCTCGTTTACACGTCCACGTGTAGATACAGCTCTGCCAGCAAAATATAGCTACTTTTTTAACCCAAAAACTCAAGACTACTCCCCTGTCTCAAGTCTCCCCACATCAAAAAATCCGCATATCAAAAAATCCATAAATCCGCACATCAAGTAATCCCTGCTACGACCCCACAAGCCAAAACGAATAATTAAGATTTTAGAAAAATAAAAGATGCTCGTTTACACGTCCACGTGTAGATACAGCTCTGCCAGCAAAATATAGCTACTTTTTTAACCCAAAAACTCAAGACTACTCCCCTGTCTCAAGTCTCCCCACATCAAAAAATCCGCATATCAAAAAATCCATAAATCCGCACATCAAGTAATCCGCACATTAAAAAAACTACTCTCCAGCCTCCAACCCCTGTCGAATCCCTTTCTCCACTGCCGGAATCCCACGCTTCATCCACTGCGGTTCTGCTGCCCCTTGCAAATAATAATCAAAAAACTGCGACATCCGAAGATTAAAGTCCATCCGGTTTTGCCGTTTAACGGGCCAGTGTGGTTCATCATTATAATTGAGCATCCAAGCGGGTTTACCCAATCGACGAAGTCCCACAAATAATTCAATCCCTTGGTACCAAGGCACGGCGCCATCCTTATCATTGTGTAAAATCAATAATGGTGTTTCTACTTTATCCAGCGTGAAAATCGGCGAGTTTTCTAAGTAGCGCAACGGCTTATCCCAGATCGTACCGCCAATTCTACTTTGCGTATTTTCATACTGAAACATCCGACTCAATCCCGATCCCCAGCGAATTCCGCCATAGGCGCTAAACATATTGACCACCGGAGCACCAGATTCTGCACACTTAAATAAATTCGTTCGTGTCACCATATAAGCAACTTGATAACCGCCCCAACTATGTCCTTGCAACCCAATATTTTCCTTATCTACAAAACCCTTTTCGATGAGTGCGGTAACACCCGGCATGACCGCATTATAGGCACTTTCCCCTGGATAACCGACACGGTATTTGACATCTGGATTGAAAATCAAATATCCTCGATTGGCGTAATAACTATAGTTGATCGTAGAACGATGCGGATAGGGAGCGCGATGTCGATATAATCCCTGAGAACTTCGCTCGTAAAAATTAACCAGCATTGGGTATTTTTTCTTGGGGTCAAAATTAGGCGGCTTGATCAACATACCGTCCATCACTTCACCATTTAGATCTGTCCACTGAAATAGCTCCGCAGTTCCCCAACCGTATTCCGATTGTTGAGGATTGGCTTCGCTAATTTTTTTGACGTTTTGAAATTTTAAATTGGTTAGTTGTAAATCAGGGAATTCTGCAAAACTTTCTTTAGTGAAAATAATTGCATCTGATTTTTTGGCTTTGGTGACCCTTCGAGTATAATTATTTTTCCCACCAATGAGTTGGGAGACCGTTCCGGTTTTTAGATTTAAATTTACGTAACCACCCGTTTTATCAATTTCATTAAAATAATGGAGTAGTAAAGGCTGCTCTGGATCAATGGTGCGAACTTCTCGATCCAATCGAATATAGCGATAAGTCGTTTTATGCTCACGACCTTTAGTTAAGCGTTTTTTATTGCTTGGATTTTTTGGATCCACCTGCCAAATATCATAACGATCATAGATGTACAGGTGACGATCTCCTTTGCTCCATCCGGCAATACCATAGCTACCAGGAAGCATAGGTCGGTCGTTTAATTCGTCGTAAAAAGGTTGGCTGTTATTATTCGTCAACTTTCTAGTTTGTTGGTCCTTAATAGTATACGCATACCAAGCAGTATCGGGAGAACTATACCAATAAACAAAGTTTCCTTCCGCTGAAAAACGGGGGCGAGCTCGTTGATTGGTTGCCACAGTGGTTCGCTTACCAGAATTTTTATCAACCAGATAAAAAGATTTTACGCTTGGATAACCATCCCAACTCGTAGAGATGGTCGCGGAAAAATCATCAATTGCCAGGATGTATTTTCCGTTGCCTTCATCAGCCAATTGATGTTCTGGAGCAGAAGCATCCGTAAGTGCCACTTTTCTACCACCAATATTCCATGCGTTGAGGTAGGTCATTTTTTTATCATTGTCTTGTTGTACCTTCTGTTGCGTATGCAAACGCGCATCCTGATAATGCCAAACTTCTACGTTGACGATCTCTTCTTTTAGCAGACTGGTATCTTGTAAAATAGGGAAAGGTGCGGTACCGTAGAATAATGTTTTTCCATCTTTAGAAAAACGAGGTTGGAAATTTTCTGAAAGAAAGGTATCCGAATTAGAATTATTGGCAGGCGTAGATGCGGTGACCAATTGGGCAGTGTCTTTACTGTTTTTCCAATAAAATAAAGAGAGTGGTCGAGCCTTTACTTTGGTTGAATCTAGGTCGGCGATAAAAGCAGCCTGTTGTCCAGTCTCGTCTAACTGCAATTTTTTATAAGATCCTTTCCCACGGTAGAGCGGGCGTTCTTTTTGTTTTCCAAAATCAAAATAATAAACACCCGAGTGAAAACCATCATATTTACCAGAATTAGAAAAAATAGCAGCCGGTTTTTTCTTCGCAACCTTATATTGTAAAACGCCTGGATAGCTAACGGTATTTTTAGTTTTTAAGTCATAGAAAACTAAGAGTGTCCCATCTTTCTTTTTTGGCTTTTTCGGTTTTTTAGCTTTTGTTTCAGTTGTGTCACTGGTGGTCTTTTCCGTAGGCTTTAAAGGAATAGCCTCTTTTTTATAGATCAGCCAATCATTCCATTCTTCTGGTAATTGATAGGATTGAACATCTGGAATCGTTGTAACGGAACGATCCTTTAGATGATAAATGACAAGACTGTCTTTAGGTAAATCATCTTTTTTGACCTTTTGTCTTTTTAATTGTCGAATAGTATCCACCGCCGTTGATAATTTAAAAACAAGCCATTGGTTGTCCGCACTTATTTGAGGTTTGCTACCGCGATGAAAACGGATGGTGTTTCCGGTAGTGTTGCTGTAAACATGTAGCATTGGATCACCAGATTCGTTGCCGACATTGTAGACTACATACTGTCCATCATTAGAAATTTTGGTTTCTTTGATGGTATTCCAAATATTAAAAGTCTCCGGCGTCATGGTTTTAAGCGATTGCGCAGAGAGTGATAGGGTGATCAAAGAAATAAGGATAGCGAAAAAATACTTCATGTTTGAATCTAATTTAATTGAACAGGGAAATTACGGAAAAAATAGGGTAATTTTTAGAAAGAAGTGTTTTGAGAAGAGATCGCAAAAAAAAACTCTTTGCCTCAACAGGCAAAGAGTTTTTTTCAAATAATGAAAATCATTATTTATTTTCTTACAATTCCAGTAGGGTTTGTCGCAGTTGCATTATTACTCATGTTTAAAGGAGTATGATCTACCGCATCTGTCGCAATAGGACTTACTAGCGGCTTCAATAAGAATGGTGCAGGACTATTATCAGGACTTGGCTCGATAGAGATAACAGCAGTTGCACCTCTTAAATCAGTCGGAAAAGTCAATCCACCAGGAGCATTAACGATAAAATCTTCCCCTGGAAAAGGAGGTCCTCCCATTGTTCCACTATAAGCAGCTGCTTCGTCGGCTTTACCAGCTTCTGTAAATGTCCCTGTAGAAACAGGTGTTCCATCAATTACGGCCCAACCTTCATATTTCCATCCATTAGGTAATGTCGGTAAATCTAAGCCAGGTCCAGGACCTGCGTTAGGATCTAAAAACCAAAGGCCACTTCTTTCATTGTTATTCATTCCATCAGTAGGTGTTGCTAAAATGTAAGTACCCGTAGCTGCTGTAAAGTCGCTACCTATTGCCGCTCCATGTTCAACCGTTAAATTAGCAGAAGCACCTGAAAAATCACCGGCTAAAATATGAACATTACTAGGTGCAGGATCACTGTCCGGTACTGGTTCGATCGTCAAAACAAAAGTAGTAGCACTTTCTAATTGTGCAGCATCTACCTCAAAAGCAGTTTCACTTAAAGTACCGTCGGCATTTACGTCAAAAACTCCAGTAGTCACCGGTGTACCATCTACTATAATCCAACCTTCGTAAGCAAAACCACTACCCAAGTCTTCAAGACCTGAAAGATTTAACTCTAGTTGTTCTGTCGCTTGCGTATCGTCATCATCTTTACATGCAGTAAAAGCGACAATAAAGAGTGCAGCAAATAAAAGATTTTTAAAAGTCATAATGAATTTTCTTTAAATATGTTTTAAAATAATTAATTATAAGCCCTTGTGTTTACAGGCTAGTTGGTTTTATTTCAAAATTGATACCCAATTATTTTATTTTTATTTTTTTCTCTATGAAGTATCGTAAAGATCAATTAGCGGACAATTATTCTAGAAATACCATTTTTTGAGATTGTAAAGATTGTTGCTTGTAAGTATTTGATTATCAATTTTTTATTGATATCTTGGAATAAGGTTTTTATCTTTTTGTCAGATTTTAGACAATTTCAATAATTAAATGCTTGTTTAAGCATATATTTATTTCGGACTTATTTTGAAAATTGATACTTTATCTTGGGCAAAATAAATTTAAAATGTTTGAAAAAAATCTACATAGTATATTAGCAGTTAAAACGTTGAAGTTAACTTGGTTGATTGGTTTACTATTTGTGTTTTCTTGCTCTAAAGAAAAAGCTCCAATGCTTGACCCTCCACCAAATTCCGGGGAAACTATTTTTAATCAGCTTAACCAGGATTACACTCAACTTCCTGAACAGGCGATCTCCATCAGTAGAGACAAGAGCGTTTACGCACAGTATACCAACCCGACCGAAAGATACAATCATCGAGTGATGGGCGACGGAGTGGAAGGAGGACAGTTAGTCGTGGTAGTTGATAGTGTTTTTTATGAATTAGCCTTGGCTGACAATTATGTATTTGAAGATATCCGGCCTCGGTTATTCGATGTGGATCAAGATGGTAATTTAGAAATTATTACGATCCGTACGGAGATTACGCAAGGCGCGGGAATTGTGATTTATAAAGTTGTAAATAATCAATTGCAAGAGTACGCTTATGTTCCAGAAATCGGACAATCCAGCCGCTGGTTAAATGTAGTCACCTTAAATGACCTGGACGAAGACGGAATCGTAGAACTGGTTTGGATTCAAACGCCACATATCGGAGGTATTTTAAAGGTCGCAAAAATTCAATCAGGAGAACTAACGGTTTTGGATGAGATAAGCGAATACAGCAATCATGGGTACGGAGACCGAAATCTTTGCTTGTCTGTTTTGAACCAAGAAAATCAAGAAAAGATTTTTTATGTTCCAACGCAGGATCGAACCAAAATAACTGGATTTAAATATACCAACAACACCCTGCAAATCGTTTCTGAAATTGATCAACAGGTTGATTTTACAAAAGTCCTTAGTGAACAATACAATTTTTCAAATGAACTATCTACGGAGGATAACTGTATTTTTGTAGAATAATAGTTTGTAAGAATTTCAAATTCAAATTTAAAATACGTTAATACTATGAAGAACATAATCAAACCTCTTATCTGGTTATTTTTATTGATTGCCGGTTTTTTCATTGGTACCTCTTGGCAAAATAGACAAGAGTTTACGGAAAAAAATATAAACCAAAATCCAGCTATTTTGGCGAGCAATGCATCTTCTACTACTGCTCAAAATGTTGATAAAGACGATCGTTTTACGGATCATGAAGTAGCCACCATTAACCTGTTTGAACGGGCTGCTCCATCGGTAGTTTTTATTACTACCTCTAATGTTCGTCGAGATTATTGGTCCTCAAATGTCAGTGAAATTCCTCGCGGGAGTGGTTCTGGATTTGTTTGGGATGAAACGGGGCATATCATCACCAATTACCACGTAATTCAGGGCGCTGATAGAGCGACCGTTACTTTTGCAGATCAAACCACTTATCCAGCGAGTCTAGTTGGCGCAGCCCCCGAAAAAGATTTGGCAGTTTTACGTATTGAGGCCGAAAATATGAAACTACAACCTATTCCTATTGGAGCATCTGATAATCTAAGAGTTGGACAATCGGTCTTTGCTATTGGAAACCCTTTCGGATTGGATCAGACCCTAACCACCGGAATTATTAGCGCATTAGAGCGAGAGATTGAATCAGTTGGTAAGGTGCCGATCCGGGATGTGATTCAAACGGACGCAGCGATTAATCCAGGCAACTCTGGAGGTCCTTTACTGGATTCTCAAGGAAAGTTGATTGGGGTGAATACGGCTATTTATAGTCCTTCTGGTGCCTATGCGGGCGTTGGTTTTTCGATCCCTTCTCATGTGGTAGATTGGGTGGTTCCAGACTTGATTAAGTATGGAAAAATAAATCGTCCAACCTTAGGTGTGAAACTAGCCAGCCCACAAATTATGCGTAGAATGGGAATGGAAGGAATTCTGATTTTAGACATCATAAAAGGAGGCGCCGCAGAAAGATCTGGTTTAAAACCAACCCGCCGAAATCAGCAAGGGTCTATTGTTTTGGGAGATGTGATTACAGCCATCAATGGTGAGCCAGTAACCAACCGTGGAGAACTGATTTTGATTCTGGAAAAATATAAACCGGG
>CAZYAC010000293.1:0-6695 GCA_964645475.1 uncultured Saprospiraceae bacterium
CTAGGAAATTTTTGCGCCACAAACGGCATTTGTTCAGAAGAACACTGACGTCCTCGCACAGGTACTTCATTGTCACCATCGTATATCGCCAATACAATATCCATAGATCTATTGCCATCAAAATCAGCACTGTAGATATGAAACGGTTTTTCTGAAGAGGCTTTGAATTTATAATTGCTACCAAGATTTCCAACGACATAATCTTGATCACCATCACCATCTATATCATTTTGGATGATGGTATTCCACCAACCTGTTGTTCCACTCATTCCGTATTGCTCCGTCACTTCCACAAATCCACCATTTTGATTTTGGAAAAACTTAATAGGCATCCATTCACCAACTACAATTAGATCGAATAGCCCGTCTTTATTAAAATCTGTCCAAACAGCATCAGTGACTAAACCTTGTAGCACCATGTCTCTGGCGGTTTGAATGGCTACTTCCACAAAAGTTCCACCATCGTTTCTGAATAAATAGGTTTGGGTAGAATAGGGATACATATCCGGAATTACCCGTCCTCCGACGAATAAATCAAGGTCCCCATCTTGATCATAGTCAAACGCCTTTACACAAGATCCACTGGCGAGTGTTTCGGGAATATTGGAAGATTTTGTAAAACCACCTTTACCATTATTCGTGTAAAGTCGATCGTGATAAAAAGCGTGTTTAGGTGGCAGTTCCGTTCCGCCGCTGACTACATATAGATCTAAATCTCCGTCTTGGTCTGCATCAAAAAACAAAGCATCCATGTCTTCTTGAGACTTATCTTTTTCAAAAGCAGCGATATTCTTTCGATTAAATCCAGAAGCTGTTTGTAAATATAGAGCACCTGCCTGATTCATAGCTCCACCAATATAGAAGTCTTCGAGTCCATCGCCATTGACATCTCCAGTCGCTGTAAACGGCCCTAGTCGGGAGAGTCTATGTGGAAGCAAAACTTGCGTTTTGTAATCATCGAATTCATTTTCTTGATGCTTAAAAGGTTTGTTGAGTAATTTTTTTGTTTGTTCGGCAAATAGCGGCTGAGGGTTGGTAGATGCAATTTTTTGACCAGTTGCCTCTTTGTAATCTAAAGACAATGTTTGGTTGGCTTTTACATTTTTTACAGTGGAAGTTTTTCCATCTAGCCATTCGATCAATACTTCGTCTACTTGAGCTATATCACCGAGTCCAAAATGCAATATTGGTTCGCAGCTAGATTGGAATCCACGGACGGTAGTCATTTCTTGATACTGGGTAGTGCCATTATGTTTTAGCGTAACTTTTGCACCGAGTCCAGCGGTATTAAATAGCTTTTCTTTTAATTTAATTTTTAAAAAATTATTACCATTTCCGCTAGACTTATTTTCGTAAATCATGGCTGGATCGTCGAGATTATTAATGACTAAATCTAGATCACCGTCCTGATCTAAATCTGCAATAGCGGCACCCTGACTAAACGTTTTTTGATCCATTCCCCAGGTATCACTAACGTTTGTAAAACTAAGATCCCCATTGTTTTTATAAACGTAATTAGTGAGTTTGGTAGAAGGCATAATTTCGTAAAGATCATGCAAGGGAACATTTCCATCATTTTTAGCAATTATTTTTGCGCTCTCTTTTGCAAAATCTTTATCAAAAACATCTCTTTTATATCCATTGGCAACGAAAATATCTTTTAGTCCATCATTATCATAATCAGAAACTAGACAAGCCCAACTCCAATCTGTTTTAGAGATTCCGGCAAGTTGGGAGATTTCGCTAAACTTTCCGTTTCCACGATTTAACTGTAGTGAGTTGTGCATATACTGGTGATGCATTCCTCCGCTCACCATACGAGTGAGCTTTTCTGGATTCATACTTGCCATATTGGTTTTAGAACGCTTATAGCTTTCAGGAAGCATTTCAGTAGTCATGATGTCTGACCAGCCATCGTTATTGATATCCGCAATATCTACGCCCATAGCAAAAAGCGAAATGTGGTTGGTCATTTCCTGAACACTTTCCTTGAAAGTACCATCCTTTTGATTGAGGTAAAGAAAATCTGGCTCTTCGTAATCATTGGTTACATAAATATCTACCCATCCGTCTTTATTAACATCGGCAGTTACGATTCCTAGACCGTGAGCGTAATTTACAATACCTGCTCGTTTACCTATTTCACGGAAATTATTTTTACCCGTATTTTCATATAATTTATCGCGGATAGCATCTGGTGGATTAGCTACCTTTCGATCTCGGTCTTTGATGGGACTACCAAATTCCATGGGGTGATTTGTAATATAAACATCTAGATCACCATCTTTATCATAGTCAAAGAAGGACGCTTGAATAGAGTAACCATTTTCAGCTAGACCATATGCTTTGGCCTTTTCTTCAAAGGTTCCGTCTTTTTTATTGATATAAAGTAGATTCTGTCGGTTGTATTCGCCTTTCTTACGCCAGTCTGATTTACAAACATAAATATCCAGCCAACCATCGCTGTTGATATCGACCATACTTACACCAGTATACCAGCCATCATCTGCTGCCACACCCGCTGCATCGGTGACATCCTCAAATTTTAATCCTCCTTTATTTAAGTATAATTTATTGGGTACTTCGTTTCCAGAAAAATATACATCTGGGAGACCGTCGTTATTAATATCTCCAACGGCGACTCCGCCACCATTATAGATATATTCAAAATTGAGATAATTTTGTTCTACATCTTCTGTTAAATTATTGGCAAATTTAATCCCGCTTCGTTTCGGGCTCAGTAATTCAAAACCACCTCCGGTTTGACTTGTTTTGACGGAAGAGCTTGATGTGGTAGAACTAGACGCCTCCGTATTATCAGATTGACAAGCAAAAAAACTACTGATAAATATTAAGAAAGCGGATAAGTAGAAAAAAAACTTAAAGTTCATGGAATTATCTTTTAATTATAATGTATTAGCAACTCAAGCAGGGGTTCAAATTAATTTAATTAATACCTGCGGCAAAAGCCTTATTTTATTCAAGTCTCTATAAGAAACTTATTATCTATTCTATTTTGAGATTTAACAGAACAAATCTGAGAATAAATAATACAAAAATCCAGCCTTTAAATAAAGCGATAGTTGAAATGCAAAAATAACGGATATATTTTATAAAAAAGCAAGAGTCTATGAGTGATAAATTAGTAGACTTAACTTGCTATTAGGCTAGACAATAATTATCTTTAGTTTTAGGTATTACACAAATAATAAATATATAGAATTGAGGCAGTATTTTCTTGTTGAGTATTGCCTAAATACTGTTTTTCCCCTTCTTTGAGGTTCCCTCTCCTCGATCCCCCGTTTATACGAATCTAATTTTAACGAAGATCACAAAAAAAATGAGGAATCTCTTCCTATTATGTCTGTGGGCATACGCATCTGTTGTATCCGGACAAGACTTCATACTGAAAAAGTTGGATGTTTCCGTTAATACGGATACTTTTGATGAGATCGCGCCTTGCATTAGTAGTGACGGTCAGCGATTGTTTTATACCCGTACTGGGTATCCTGATTTTAATCAAACCTTGATTGAATTTGATTATGATCTTTCGATTATTCTACCAAAAGTAAAATACGATCAACGGCTACGGGAAATTTATACCTTGTTGGGAGACAGACCTAGCGAGAAAGTCTATGATTCTGATTTTAATCAAGATATTTGGGAAGCTCATTGGAATGGGAATAGTTTTGTGACAAAGAATCATCCGAATTATCCCCTGAATAATGCTTTACCCAACAGTGTTAGCTCTTTCGGGTCAAATGATAACACCTTGGTGGTGATTAACCAATTTATGGAAGGCGGTGGAATGGCGAAAGGATTTTCAATTGTAAAAGAAAAACCAAATGGCACTTGGGATTTTCCAACACTGCTCCCTATCAACAATTATCATAACTCCGGTGAGGATGTTAATCTTACCATGAGTAAGGATGGAAAGGTCATTATCCTTTCTATGGAACGGGAAGACGGAATGGGACAGAGTGATTTGTATATTAGTTTTAAACAAAGAAATGGAAATTGGAGTCGCCCAGAGAATATGGGTAGTGGCGTGAATTCTCCATGGAGAGAAACCACTCCACATTTAAGTACCGATGGGCGATCCCTTTATTATGCTTCCAATCGTGGTTATACGACGAGTGGTGGGAGTGATATTTATGTTCAAGAGAGGATCGGAAAAAACTGGAAAAACTGGTCTGCACCCAGAAGATTTAAAGAACCCGTTAACTCGAATGCGCATGACAGTCATCCTTATTTTAATTCAGCTACCGGACATCTTTATTTTAGTTCTACCCGAGATGGGAGTAGCGATATTTTTATGATTCAAATTAGCGAGCCAGCGTTGATTTCTGATTCGGAACCGGTCGCGGCTATAGTTTCGCAAACAAAAGAAGCAGCGCTTTTAAACCCTAGAAAAGTAAAACCCAAGAAGATTAAGAAGCGAATAGAATCGCTGGCCACGCCTCATCCAATCATAAAAACTCCAGCTAGTGTCGGTAAAAAAATAGATTTAAATCCCATATTATTTCGACAATCGACCGCAGAAATATTATCGAGGTCTTATTTTGAAATCGAGAGAGTGGCCGATTATCTAAAACGTCACCCTTATGTGAAAATTCGGATTTCGGGACATACCGATAATCAAGGGGATACCAATCAATTATATGTGCTTTCACGAGATCGGGCGTTAGAAGTAATGCGTTCATTGGCAAAAATTGGAGGAATTGATAGAGATAGAATGGAGGCGGTAGGACACGGATGTGATTTGCCGGTGGCCAGTAACCGTACTGAGAAGGGGCGCAAAAAAAATCGACGAGTAGAAATTGAGATAATTGAAACAGGAATTTCCGTAAAAGAAGAAGCCGCAAAAGTCGGAATCAGGTAAAAACAAGGTAAATCTCGCCTTAAAGGTTACTGATAATAATGAAGTGGCGACGAAATTTGTTATATTTGTTCTAGTACATTTTAGATCATTTACATCTCTAAAAAACAAGTGATTATGAATACATTACTATTTGCACTTCCTGGTGGCCCAGAATTGATTATCATCTTATTTGTGGTACTTCTGCTTTTTGGAGGCAAAAAAATTCCAGAATTGATGCGTGGAATGGGAAAAGGAATTAAAGAATTCAATAACGCCAAAGCAACGATCGAATCAGAAATAAAGGAAGGAATGAAAGAAGCGGATAAGAAAAAAATCGAAGATAGTCGAAAAGCGGAGTAAGACAAACAATACCTTATTCTTATTAGCAATAAAAAAGCTGCCTTGGGTCTAATTAGATCAAGGCAGCTTTTTTATATAAGTACTGGGATATAAATACTTTTACATTAATCGGTGCGGGATTTTTTAGCTAATCGACTAATTTTTAAGTCTCATCCTTTTGGCTGGGTCGCAAAAATTAGGAAGAGTAATTGAAAAAGACCCAGTAATTATACTGTAAATTATTTTTGGCCTAATACTTAGGTATTATTTTAATCTTTACAGACCCAATTTTGCTTTTACCATTGGTAGCACGTCCGTAGCATCTTCAGCAAAAAGCACGACATTAAAAGCACCCGAGTCGAAAATCATTGTAAAACCATTCTCTTTTCCTACTGCTTGTACGGCAACATCCGCTTTTTCATAAATGGGTTTAAGCAGCGCTTCTCGCTTCTTAACTACGTCTTCTTCACCTTTAGCTCTAGCAGCATATAACTCTTGTTCTTCAGCGGCTAATTTTTCCTGTTCTGTTTTCGCTTGAGCAGGAGGTAAAGTTGGAAATCGCTCCTGTAAATCCGCTATTTTTGCTTGGAAAGCAGTCACCTTGTCTTGCAATATCTTTTCTTGCTGTTGACGATAAGCTTGTAGTTCTGATTCTGCTGTCTTGGATTCAGGCATCATGCTCAGTAAAAGACCACTATTCAAATGTCCAAATTTCTGAGCTATTCCCTCGGTGGTACTAAGCATTAGTAAGGACAACATCAATATTCCAATTTTAAGTATTCCTTTCATTTTTTTATTTTTAAACTGAAGCAATTCTTCAGTAATTAGAAAATCAGGAGATAAAGCTCCTCCCGATTATTAGACCGCAAAAATACTAGCATGTAATCAGATTTCGTAATTTTTAACACAACCTTATCAATTTTTACCCTTCTTATGGTAGAAAAAATGCCATAAATAGGAATATACCGGCTTCTATTTTTTAAAATCAACCTTTTATAAGTATAATATTTCGTAATATCTTCCTATCTTTAGCGCATTAAATAACTTATTCAAACATAAAAAAGAAGAAACTATGGGATTTTTCGATTTTCTAAAGAGCCTATTTGGTTCAGTTAAAGATACTGCGGGCGATGTGGCAGCAGGCGCAAAAGATTTAGCAGGCGATAGTTTAGGTGATGCGGTGGACTTGGTGAAAGATGCTGGAGGTTCAGTTTTAGATAAAGCTGGTGATATAGCGGAAGGTGCGAAAGACCTGGCAGGTGATGGACTAGGAGGTGTTAAAGACCTAGCAGGCGGAGCGATAGATAAAGCTGGAGACGCTCTAGGTGGTATAAAGGATATGGCTGGCGATGTAGTAGAAGGCGCGAAAGATTTAGCAGGCGGAGCGATGGATAAAGCGGGCGATGCGGTAAATGCAGTAAAAGATAAAGCCGGAGACGCAGTAGAAGGCGCGAAAGATTTAGCAGGCGGAGCGATGGATAAAGCGGGCGATGCG
>CAZYAC010000294.1:0-6679 GCA_964645475.1 uncultured Saprospiraceae bacterium
CAAAGCTTTAATTTATAATCACTCCCTGCTAGTCCATCGAGCCAGACCTGGCGAAATGGTGCAGGAATCATTTTCTGAAAATATTTATACTGAAAAAAACTGATCTCGTGCCATTGCTCGAAAAGACTTTCCTGATCAGAAGCGAAAAATGCGGCGATAGCTTCGTCTACAGCGGGAATCAACTCGGCATCGCAACGGTCTCGATAATTTATATCTTTTGATTTTTCTAAAAATATATTTACCAAGGGAGCCGTCTTACGAGAAATACCTGTATCAATTAAAAAAAAGAGTCCTTGAAATTTTGGAATATCTTCTACTATTTCTACTTGCTTTTTTCCCCGTAATAAAATCGACTCATTCAAATAACAAATCAGCGGATCAATCCCTGAACTAGCTCCGTGAAAAAAACCTTCTATTAACCCTAGTTCTTTTTTTAGTTCTGATAAATCCACGGCCTTTTCTCTGACATAACGATCATAGATTCCGGCCGTCAGCGCCCCCGAACTACCCGCTCCATAGCCAAACGGAATATCAGAAGTAAAATGCCATCCCTCCATTATTTCTTTTCTAAATCGAGCAAAATCCAACTCAAAAGGAACGGTATTCTTTTCCAAAAAATCAGCGATCTCAGTCAGTACACCCGGTACAGGATCTTCTCCTTTTTTTGACCAAAATCCGCTAAATAATTCTAACGGTAATGCCAGTCCCTGTGATCCACGCAGAATCGTATATTCTCCCAACAATAATAATTTTCCGTTATATCGTCGCAATAGCTCGCAGTTAAAATTTTCTGATTAGGAATTTGTCTCAAAATTAGCTTGAGGTAATGATTCAAAATTTGACTTATAAGCTGAAATCGCTTCTCTAACAAACATACAAAATAAGATGGATTTTCTCAGGCTTCGTTGCCTGAGTTTTCATTTCTTATGGGGTGAACGACCTTGATTTATTCCGTTATCAGCCTAGCATTCTAATGAATGGCAATTGTTTCCCTGATAACGACGAGGTTTCGTGAGTGGATATCGGATGTGAATAGATACTTTTTTAAAGAAAGTTAAGCCTGTGAATTAAAATTATTATTTCATTAGGACGATTATTCGTACCTTTGAAGTATGAGTGATTTTATCGTTTCAGCTAGAAAATATCGCCCTGCCAGATTCGACGAAGTAGTCGGGCAACAGCATGTTTCCAACACGCTTAAAAATGCTCTGCAAAACAATCATTTAGCACATTCTTTCCTCTTTTGTGGGCCGCGTGGCGTTGGAAAAACGACCTGTGCCCGTATTCTAGCTAAGACGATCAACTGTGAAAACATCACAAAAGATCACGAGGCCTGTAATACCTGCGCTTCTTGTACTGCCTTCAATCAAAACGCTTCTTTTAATATCACAGAACTTGATGCCGCTTCTAATAATAGTGTCGAGCATATTAGAACCTTAATTGAACAAGTTCGTTTCCAACCACAGCAAGGAAAGTATAAGGTATTTATTATTGATGAGGTACACATGCTTTCACAAGCTGCCTTCAATGCCTTTCTAAAAACACTAGAAGAGCCACCTTCTTACGCTATTTTTATTTTAGCTACGACGGAAAAACATAAAATTATTCCTACGATTTTATCTCGGTGTCAGATTTTTGACTTTCGTCGAATTCAAGTACCCGCCATTGTAAAACATCTACAAGAAATTTGTAAAACCGAAAAAATAAAAGGAGATAAAGACGCCCTGCATATCATTGCTCAAAAGGCAGATGGTGCACTGCGAGATGCTTTATCTATTTTTGATCGTATGGTAAGTTTTTCAGGAAAGGCGATTACTTATCAAGGTGTCATTGAAAATTTAAACGTACTCGATTACGATTATTTTTTCAAAATTGTCAATGCTATGTTGACCGAAAATATCTCAGAAGTGCTGAACACTTTCGACGAAATTTTACGCAAAGGGTTTGATTCAGATATTTTTATTAATGGACTGGCAGAACATTTACGAAATTTACTGGTTTGTAAAGATGAAACCACACTCTCTCTCCTTGAGGTCAGTGATAGTCTAAAGAAGCAGTATCAGGAACAAGCAGATAATGCTCCTTCTTCTTTTCTCTTAACTGGACTTAGTTTAGCGAATGATTGTGATGTCAATTATAAGATGGCCCGAAACAAAAGATTACATGTGGAGATGACACTCATTAAAATGGCTTATATCAACCGAGCTGTTGACCTAACCAAACAAGGTATTCCAGCCCCTGCACCTGCAGCGGTACCGACCAAAACGGCCAATTTTCAAGCTGTTCCAGATCCCATTATCATCAAAGAACCCAAGGCTACCATACCCGTCGCTCAACCGACAAAGGTCAAAAAAGAAACACCAAAACCAGAGAAAAAAGCTCGAAAACTAAACGATTCTAGCAACTTATCCGTTCCATCCCTGCATAATACACCAAGTTTTTCGTTGGATCAGATTGCTGCTGATATTGATAAGGCGGCACAGAACGAGGAGGTGGAAGAGTCGCGACTCACTGACGAAAATTTACAGGAAGCTTGGATGACTTACGTGACTAAAGTACAGTCTCCTTCGGCACGTAATACCCTAAAAAATGCGGAGCTAAAAATTGAAAACAATCAAGTCGTTGTTACTATTGGTACTAAAATGGCCAAACAAATGATCCTCGATGAATCAGGTCTTATGCCTTACGTCCGGGAACAGCTTTGTGATAAACGATTAGCACTAGTTATTAAAATTGATCCAAAAAAATCTACTCAACCAGACGCGACGCCTAAGCAGAAAAAACCTGCCACCAATAAGGAAATATACCAAAACATGGTGGCCCGTAATCCTTTAGTAGATGATCTGCGAAAACGTTTTGATTTACAACCCGATAATGAATAAAATTTTAACAAATGGACAATCAACAATTTTGGTATCTGGAAAACATTGATGTTACAGGGATTCTATGTCCTCAAAAAATGGGCAATGTCCATGACACGCATGCTTCCAAAGCATTTAAAAAAGGTGCCTACATTTATTTACAAGAAGAAGACGCCGATAAGATCTTTTTCATTAACCAAGGACGAGTAAAAATTGGGACTAATAGTGAAGAGGGCAAAGAAATTACCAAAGCAATTCTTGGTCCTGGAGAGGTCTTTGGAGAATTGTCCTTAATTGGAGAAAATAAGCGCAGAGATTTTGCGATTTGCATGGAAGAAACGGATGTTTGTGTAGTCACGACTGCTGAAATGAAAGGATTGATGCGCGACCATACTGGTCTTTCTGGTTTTATGATGAAAATCATGGGTAGCCGAGTACTCGAAATGGAATCACGCCTAGAATCGCTGGTCTTTAAAGATTCTCGTACTAGAATTATTGAATTTTTACTTGGCCTTGCCAATACTAAAGGCCAACGAGTAGGTTATGAAACCCTTGTTAGAAAATTTATGACGCACCAAGAAATTGCCAACCTTACGGCCACTTCGCGACAAACCGTCACTACGGTGCTCAATGATTTACGGACGCGTAATATCCTGACTTTTGATCGACGTCGACTTTTAATTCGCGACTTAGAATTGCTTAATGCAGAGAAAGAAGTAGCTTAATTTATTTGTCTTCTTTTTTGTTGGCACAAAACTGTCTTTGATAAAAAATTTAAAACACTTGAGATTATGGTTACCTTTGTCATCCATTAAATCTCTTGGTCGTGTATAAATTATTTTTTAAACCCTTCGCTTTTTTATTTTCTCCTGAACGGGCGCATCACCTCACGCTTGTGGGGCTAAAGATGGTATTGGCTATCCCTATTATTTCAAATCTTTTTCGATCCTTTTACACCGTGGAGGACGAGCGATTGCATCGAAATATTTTTGGATTAGATTTTAAAAATCCTGTAGGGCTCGCCGCAGGCTTTGACAAAGATGGACAGCATTACCATGCCATGTCTGCTTTGGGTTTTGGCTTTATTGAATTAGGAACGGTAACACCTGTTGGCCAGATAGGCAATCCCCAACCACGCCTTTTTCGTTTACCTGCCGACGAAGCGCTGATCAATCGAATGGGTTTTAACAATGAAGGAATGGAAGCTTTAGTTCGGCGGTTAAAAACAGATCGTCCCAAAAATCTGATCATTGGCGGCAACATTGGAAAAAATAAGAATACCCCCAACGAATCTGCTCATCTTGATTACGAAAAATGTTTTCATGCTCTTTTTCCCTACGTTGATTATTTTGTAGTGAATGTTAGTTCTCCCAACACACCCAATTTGCGGGATTTACAAGAAAAAGAACCTTTAACCAGATTGCTTAGTTTACTACAAAATCTGAATCAGGAAAAGCCAAACCAAAAACCTATTCTATTAAAAATCGCTCCTGACCTCACGGATGGCCAACTAGATGATATTGTGGACATCGCTCGCGAGACTAACATCAGTGGGGTTATTGCCACCAATACCACTATATCCAGAGCGAATCTAAATACTTCGCAGGATAAAATTTCCCAGATTGGTATGGGTGGCTTAAGTGGTCAACCAGTAAAAGAAAGATCGACGGAGGTAATTCACTATCTCCATAATAAATCGGGTGGCCAACTTAAAATCATCGGGGTAGGAGGAATTGGTAGTCCAGAAGATGCGCTCGAAAAAATTGCTGCTGGTGCTTCACTTATTCAGGTCTATAGTGGTTTGGTGTACGAGGGGCCTGGCTTAGTAAAGAGAATTAATCAAGCGATTCTTAAGGCCACCTAAGATTTAGACCTATTCTTATTCTAATTATTAACCCTTTCTGTGGAGTAGATTCCTCATAAAATGGCATCTTTTTTGCCGTTTTTAAAGATCAACCTTCCCTTTTTTCTCCCTTATCTTAAACTATTGAACAATTCCTGTAGGGTAAAGTATGCTCATACGCGAATAAATTACGGCTTGATTATTCACTACACAATTTTTAATATATGTCACAACAGGAAATCAGTGTTTACAAAGATGTTCGATTTTGGTTAATCACCGCATCTTTGACTTTATTAATCGTTATGACGGTTATGACTTTTCCTGGCTAATAGTCAGGACTGATTCCCTCCATTTTCGATAAAGGGGTATTTGCTGACGCAAATACCCCTTTCAATTTTTGCCAAAAACATATTACCTTGCAAAAGAAAGAAGCACCACTGACTCCAAAACGCCTTTAAGAATTTATCTAATTTGTAAAATCAGCTTCTTGTTAAATTCACTACTATGAATAAGTATATAGTTTTGGTTGTCTCCGGTGCGATCTTATTTTTACTTAGTTGTAAATCTGAACCTGCTTCACCACCTGCTATCACTATTCCATCAAAAATAGCGGACACACTCACCAAGCAGGAAGATAAAATGACTACCTCCGTATTGCCCACCAGCCATGACTGTAAGGTGCGAGGTAAGATGATGGAGGATAATGATTTTTGGATTCCGAAAGAGCAGCTTTGGATTTGTGTGGTAGCTGATGATATTACCCGCGACCAAAACTTTGGCGATAGCTACCGGATTTTTGATGTTTACGATACAGAGAATTGTCGTCAAATAAATCGTAAAGTTTTACCCGTAAATAATAGTCCAGATTTTCCGTGGTATATTTTTCCAAATACTTATGAAGAAAAAAATCAGGTGGTTTGTACTTTCGGGTATGAATTTACTTTTTGTTATGATGTGGAAAATCGCGAAATGCTTCCTCACATGAAACCAAATTTTTTATTATCGCGAAATGCCGTAGACGCACAATCCGGAATGCCCCTTAGCATGGCTATTTATGATCAATACCTTTTTGGATATGCTCAAGATTTGGGCCTTTTCGCTTATGACTTGAGAGACAAAAAAAATGTAAAAACTTTTTTACCCGTAGCAGAATATCATTTTAAAAAAATCAATCAGTATCATCCACTTTTTTTGATTCCTAACAAAGAAAAAACGTATCAGGCCATTATTCCTAAATTTGACTTAGATGAAGGAAAAATTTCATTTTTACCATTGTTGGAAAAACCACTTATGGTTGATCCTCTTGTAGCTAAAAATGTACGTAATAATCGTTACCAAATTTTCACAGATTTATCGTCGCCAAATAATGCTAAAGTTGCTTTTGATTTAGAAAAACAAATAGCCTTCGATCTACCTAAAGAAATTGCCAGTTTACCTGTCGGTAAAGTCCTTGAACATTTAAAAAAGAACTAATAGTGGGTTTAGAAAAATTTATGAAAAAGAAAACGCTACAGAAGTTCCGTAGCGTTCTTTAAAATGAGTAAACATCGTCCAAGTTTCGTCAGCCTGGACATCATAGAATCTAGTTTTAATTAACTTTCTTTTTATCTAAAAAGGTAAATTCATTCACCTGTATTTCTGACACATTACGGGTGTTCCCGTTTTTATCTTCATAAGTACGGTGACATAATTTTCCAGAAATGGCGACCTGCTTTCCTTTCTTAAAATACATACCCATAATTTCAGCCGTCTTTCCCCAGGCAACTAAATTATGCCATTGTGTTTCTTCTATTTTTTCACCATTCTTGTTTTTGTAAAACTCAGAAGTAGCAATGCTAGCATTTACCGCTATCTTTCCACTGTCAAATTTTTTCAATTCCGCATCTTGTCCTAAATGACCGATCAATTGTACTTGATTTCTAATACTGTTCATAATAATTAGTGTTTTGTCTTCCCTGCTATTCGTACATAATTT
>CAZYAC010000295.1:0-1504 GCA_964645475.1 uncultured Saprospiraceae bacterium
TATTTCGTACGGCACAACCATATGGACAATATGGGAGAAGGAGATATTTGGGTCAGTAAGCGCTTGGGAGAAGATCGTTGGAGTACAGCCGTCAACCTAGGAGCACCCATCAATAATCGAGCAGAAAATCAGGTAGTAGGAGTAGGTAAAAACGGACAACGGCTATTTGTTAAAATGGGCAGTGAAAAAACCGATAACAATAACCTCTTTGTCACTCAAAAAAATGGTCGAAGCTGGGCTCGCCCTAAACGATTAAATACGAACCTACCTACAGATCAGTCTTTGCGTCATATCTTTATTAGTGAAAACGGTAAAACAATCTTGGTGGCGATTCAAACACCAGATGCTGGATTTGACCTGCAAGTAGCGACCCAACGTCTCGAAGGAAAATGGACAGAACTAACCAGTCTTGGTACAACGATAAATACCAACGATGATGAAACGAGTGCCTATTTATCTGCGGATGGTAAAACGCTCTATTTTTCTAGTGATGGGCATGGAGGAATGGGAGGACAGGATTTCTTTGTCAGTCATCGGAAAGATGATTCTTGGAATAATTGGTCCACCCCTGTAAATCTTGGTAACGAAATAAACGATGCGACCAACAACGAAAAATTGTCATTAGCGGCAGATGAAATTTATGGAGTATTTAGTCGAAAAAATAAATCGGGAGATAATGATATTTATCAAATCAGCCTGCCAGATAATCTTATGGCGACGAATGGTGAAATCGGTAGAAGCGGGGTAATAAATTTAAATGATAATGACCTTAAAGAAAATACTGCTAATAAAGCGATAAATAATCTTACCGCTCAATCAGAAGGAACAATGATCCTTAAAAAAGGAACAGAAAATAACCTTCAAATCCGACTTCAGAGAATTGATGAGCAACTTACCGATCTTGAAAATGCTAAAGAGGAGCTGCGTAAGCAAAAATTGCAGAGCAGAGCAATGCCTGATAGTTTTTTGGAAGGGAAAGAGATGGAAAAATTACGAGGACAATTTATTGATCAACAAAAAAACAGTAATGTTATTCTTAGAGAAGAAACAGAAGAAGATGCAGAACTGGCTAAAATGAAAAATAAGTTTAATCAAGCAAATGGAAAAACAACAACGACTTCTTCCAGAGGAAAGAAAACGAAAAGAGACCAGGAATTGGAAGAAATGAAAAGACGCTTTAATAAATATAATGGTAAATCTGATAAGACAGATGATGATGAAGAATACATGGAGATGGAAGTGAGTAATGGTCAGGTATATGATGAAGAATATGATCGAACGATGTACAGCGGCGGATTTACGGATCTACAACAAGAAATGTGGTCCGCACTCGAAACTGAATTGGCAGATCTCGTTAAATTGACCGTCAAAAAACAAATTTATACACAGGTCGAAAAAGAGTTACTACAATCTTTATCCACCAATTTAGACGAATCACAACAGTATCGTCTAAGACAACAAGGAATCTTACTTTACCGGGAAATAAAAAAAGAGTTACGAAAAG
>CAZYAC010000295.1:1604-6676 GCA_964645475.1 uncultured Saprospiraceae bacterium
CTAATTGAAGATATTTATTTTAGGAAAAAAAGCGGTGTCTTAAAATCGCAGTCTTTTAGCGGAATTGACCAAATGGTTGAATTTTTAAATGCCAATAAAAATCTCTCTGTTGAGGTAGGCGTTTTTGATGATGGTAGTGGAGAAGAGCTGACGTTTATTCGTGCCAAAACCATCTACGAAACCTTGATTAAAGAAGGCATTGCAGCCCACCGACTACTATACAGGGACTATGCAGTGGAAAAAATAACCAGTAAACCATCATCCGTTAAAACACAATTAAAGATTGTTAGCATCCGCTAAATCACGGAAACCCTTCGTGTATTTTAACCAACCTCTTTTATGAAGTTTATTCCAGAATCTGTTATTGATCAAAGTATCGAACAACTTAGTGCATCGGATTCACTCGATGCGGCTATTAAAGAATTAGCCGATGCTCAACCCTTTTTGGTAGCTTATCTTAGCTCAGAAACCACTGCTGCTTTTTCCAATGAAGAAAAAGATTTTTTGTTTTTTGCTACCTCTGTGATTGTATCTGCCGTCGAAGCAGTAGAACCAGCACCTCGGGTGCTTGGTTTAGAAATGTTAACCGAAATAGAAGAACAAAATTTTACCATCTTTACGGAAACGAAAGGGAAAAAATTTCGCGATAGAGTTACGGTGTTTTTTGAAGATTATCCTCAAGAAGATTTATTAGCCTTTGCAGAAGATGCGTTGGAAGAAGACGAAGAAACCCTCATTACCAGTGAGGGAAGAGCATATCTTTTTGTTATGTTAAAAACCATCATTGATACCTTCCAAAAGGCTTTATTGCAAAAATGAGTTAAATTGCTTTTCGTAACCAATTGAAGTATCTGGCCCGTGTCCGGGATGTACCTCTACGTCATCTCCAAGTGGAAATAATTGATCTTTGATACTGCCTAATAAGGTGGCCATATTGCCACCTGGTAAATCAGTACGGCCAATACTTTGGTAAAATAAAACATCTCCCGCAATAATGAATTTATCCGCTTCACAATAAAAAGACAAACTTGCTGGAGAGTGGCCAGGGGTAAATAATGTTTTGAGCGAAGTATTACCAAACAAAATTGTATCTCCGGTTTCAATAAATTTCCCTGGGGCTGGAGAGGGTTGTGGAAGTTGAATGCCATACATCTGGCATACCTGAGGAACTGCTTCCAAAACAGGTAATTCGCCACGATGTATCTCCAATTCCAAACCATAAGTCTCAGCCACAAACGCATTTCCAAAAATATGATCCAAATGACAATGAGTATTGATTAACCGGACAGGTGTCCATTCTTTTTCACTGATAAAATTTTTTAATTCTTCGCGCTCCTTTTGGGTATAACAGCCAGGATCAAAAATGATACATTCGCCAGTCTCATCAGAGACGATATAGGTGTTTTCCTGAAAAGGATTAAAAGTAAGCTTGGAAACAACCGCCATTAGATTGCGTTTTAAGTAAGAGTTTATAATGTGTAAATCGTTAAATTCAAAGATTCCGCCTGTTTAAGACATTCTGATATGTCAAATCTTTTGTATCTTGAAAATATAAAAGTAATTCACGGAGTTTTAAATAGAATTTCTACGAACTGCTTGAATACCGATCTGCCCACAATACTAAACCTTTTTTATGCAAAATTTAAAATTTTTTATTACAGGTTTTTGTTTTTTTCTTTTTGCTGGTTCCATGTTTGCACAAACTTCTCAGGTGGAATTTGGTAAAAACCGGGTGCAGTTTCACGAAGATTTTAAGGAATGGGCCATGTACGAAAGCGAAAACTTCGTTACCTACTGGTATGGAGAAGGAAGAGCGATTGGACAGTCTGTGGTCCAAATGGCAGAAACAGACTTTATGGATATCCAGCATATCTTGGAACATCGGATGAATGATAAAATAGATATTATCGTTTATAAAGACTTGACGGATATTAAGCAAAGCAATATTGGAAGCGAGGAAGTATTTTTTAATACAGGAGGAAAAACCAAAATTGTAGGGAATAAAATTTTTGTTTACTTCGATGGCAATCACAATAATTTACGACGTTCTGTACGAGAGGGAGTAGCTTCCGCATATTTGAATGCGATGATGTTTGGAGCTAATCTACAGGAAATTGTCCAAAACGCAGTATTGCTCAATTTGCCACAATGGTTTAAAGATGGATTGGTTAGCTATGTGGGAGAAAGCTGGAATGTTCATTACGACGATCGGATGCGCGAAATATTTTTATTAGAACGATATGAAAAATTTGAAGATTTTGCTGACGAATATCCAAAGTTAGCAGGCCACTCTATGTGGTATTTTATTAGTCAGAATTATGGAAAATCCGTGGTTCCCAACCTACTATATCTCACGCGGATCAATCGGAGTATTGAAAGTGGTTATGCCTTTGTCTTAGGAGATACTTACGAATCTTCTCTTACCAACTGGTATGAGTTTTATAATAAACGATATCGAACCGAAATTAAAGGCTTCGAAAAGCCGAAGGGAAGAAAGGTGAAAATTAAAAATCGCCGAAAGCTTCCTATAAGTAATTTAAAATTGAGCCCAGATGGAAAAAAGATCGCTTATGTACTTAATGAAATTGGAAAAGTAAAAGTCTTTATCCAAGATATAAGAACGGGAAAAAGAACACAAATTTTAAAGTATGGATCTCGTAATCCTTTTCAAGAAACAGACTACAACTATCCACTACTTGCCTGGAGTCCCAATAATTTAGAATTGGGAATTATCTACGAACAAAGAGACATCATAAAAATAATTCAGCGAGACCTCAATACTGGAAAGCATCTAGAAGATGTATTGCCAAACCAATTTCATCGAATCAATAGCATGGATTATATCAATCCATTTAAAATGGTTTTTTCGGCGACTGTGGGAGGTGTTTCTGATATTTTCACCTTCATACCTAAAACTCGACAATCGATACGACTCACCCGAGATTTCTGGGATGACCTCGACGCAAAATTTGTAAAAATAGATGGACAGAAAGGAATTCTATTTTCCTCCAATCGAGTAGACACCTTATTGGTAACGGCTAAACTGGATTCCATTTTACCCATCAATACCTTTGATATTTTTTATTATGATTTAGAAAATCCTTCTAAAGAATTAACACGAGTCACAAACACCCCTTATACTAATGAACGTAATCCAGTTGGAGTAGACACGACGTGGTTTAGTTATACAAACGACGCTAGTGGAATGTATAACCAAAACATGGGTTACCTAGAAACCTACTTAGCCTGGAATAATCAAGCAATTTATTTAAGCGATGGTTCTGAAATAATCATTCGAGAAGACTCCATTTGGAATAACGTGGATTCTATTGCGATTGACTCGGTGGTGATTCAACCTGTTTATAAAAAAAGAGGCGTCACGCACAACCGAACCAATTATCCAAGCCATCTGATTCGTCATGATATTGCTGGCAAAGTGAACAAGCAAATAATTCTTCATAAAGAAGGACATATCTACCAGATGTATGTTCAACCCGTAGATACCTTAACAACCGTACAACCCAGAACAACGATTTTTCGAAAACAATTTCTTAATGAAGCTGGTTTGAAATTAACACAAAATCAAAATACTTCCGGTAACATCAAGCCACCAACCAAGAAGATTCCGAAAAAAGAGGATAAGATTATTGAAGATTATCTATTTCAAAGTGAATTTGACGAGGCCGAAAAGCCACCGATGATTAGTATTGATGAAAATGATGGGAATATTGTAATTGAGCCTTCTCTATCTGTTCCATCTTCTCCGAGTTGGGACGAAGCTCAAATTCACGAATTCCGTCAGGAACGAATAGTGCCTTATCAACTACAATTTAGAACGGATTTTATCACCACGACCGTGGATAATAGTTTGCTATTTGGTGGACTTAATAATTATGCAGGAACGGGACAGGAATACAATTTTCCACCACCGGGTATTCTTTTAAAAGCAAATTTTAAAGACCTTTTTGAAGACTATGTATTAGAAGGTGGAATACGGATTCCGACGACTTTTAACGGCGCGGAGTATTATTTGTTTTTAGATAATAAAAAGAAAAGATTAGACAAACGCTTTGCAGCATACCGTCGTTCTCGTCGTCGTAATGGATTAGATATTGCGCCAATAGCACAACAGCCTCAGACTCGTTTTGTCGAACCGCGAAATCGAGAAACTACTTTTTTAACCCAATTGGAATTACGGTACCCGCTGGATATTTTCAGAAGCTTACGAGCGACCACCACTTTCCGGATTGATAAACAAACGCAACTGTCTACGGACCAATCAGCATTAAATACAGAAACCGGCAAACAACAAAGATTAGGTTTGCGGTTAGAGTATGTTTTTGACAATACGCTCGACGTAGATATTAATATTAAAAATGGTACTCGATATAAGTTTTATGCAGAAGTGATGAAGCGGTTTGAGATTGATTTTATTGATGGATTTAATTTTGATCTAGGAGAAGGATTTATGACTGTCTTAGGATTTGATGCGCGGCATTATCAGCGATTGGATAAACATTCTGTATTGGCTGTTCGTGCGGCGGGTTCTACTTCTTTCGGTTCTGAGCGTATATTATTCTTATTGGGTGGTGTGGACAATTGGTTATTCCCTTCTTTTAATCAGGATATCCCGATACCATCCAACGAAGGGCTAGCTTACCAAACATTTGCTAATAATGTTCGTGGTTTTAAAACCAATATTAGAAATGGAACCTCGTACGCTTTGATCAACACGGAATTAAGAGTTCCGATCTTCAAATATTTTTCCAGACGGATTAAGTCTTCTTTCTTCCGAAGTTTTCAACTCGTAGGATTTTTTGATATCGGAACGGCTTGGGAAGGATTATCTCCTTACAGCGACGATAACCCACTGAATATTACGACCGTCACCAATGGCGCTGTAACCCTGTCGATCAACTACTTCCGTGATCCGATTGTGATGGGATACGGAGCGGGTGTTCGTGCGATGTTGTTTGGCTATTTCTTGAAATTGGATTATGCCTGGGGTATTGAATCGAGAGTTACGCAAGATCCGAGGTTGCATTTTTCTATTGGGATGGATTTTTAGGGGG
>CAZYAC010000296.1:0-2912 GCA_964645475.1 uncultured Saprospiraceae bacterium
GCCTGCCTGACGGCAGTCAGGTGTAAACGAGCGACAAAAGTTTTTAGGGAGTATAGAATGTTATAAGTTGTACTGTCACAGCGGGGAGTTTTCTTAAGTTGGTAGAATTGATGCGATGTTTGGCACTGGAATTTCTATTTAATTAGGTTGGATTTATGATATTTCAATAGAATTGCTTTGTCAAGTTTTAGTTCTTTTTTAAGAATAAATCCGTTTTCTTTTAAGATAGATTTTAATTCAAAATCGTGTAGCATATGTTTGCAATTTGTTATGTCCTTATCATTTTTCAGGGTTTCATAAATAAGCAAGGTACCATTTTCTTTAAGTGTTTCTTTGATAGAATTAAGCATTTTTCTTTTTTTTGAAAAATGATGCAAGCTATTTCTAATGATAATTTTATCTACTTTTTCAGGAATATTAATTCTTTTCTTACTTCCTTCTATTAGGAATATTTTTTCAAAGTCTATTTGTAAATTATTATTGCTAAAATGATTTTTAATATAACTAAGTAATCTATTGTTAACTTCATTAATATAAATCTTGGGGTTTTTTCCGGTCATACTGATTAAAAAACTAAAAAGTCCTTTCCCTGCTCCTATCTCAGCGATTACTTCATTTTTTTGAATTTCATAGAATTCAAGTTCTTTAAAAAACCAAGGATTCGAATCAATTTTAAATGGGTAATCACGCTCTATAATATCCCAGATAATCAAATCTGCTAATTCCGAATTTCGAGCTATTGAATTTAATTCTTTTTCTGTGAAATTATGAGGGAGCTTAGAATTAGGATATTTTCTTTTTGCATGATTAGAGATGGATTTAAACAAAAATTTTTCAACTGCATAACCATCTTGAGCTTGGAAAATGAAATCATTTAGGATTTGATCATCTGGTTCTAATTTCTTCCATTTATCTAAAGTTACTATCAATTCTTTTAAGTCCTTTTGATCTATATTTAAAAGATTTGATCGGTAGTTGGAAAGTGAATTTATTAACGCTAATTTCCAAGTGGTGGTGTCCTGTGCGCATAAAATGCTATAAGAAAGGATTAAGGTGATTGTAGTAATTATAACTCTCATTTGTATTGTTTTACTCAAGCCCAAAGTTAGCTAAATCAACCGAGAAGTTTGATGATTCTATCTTGATTTAAACGAAAAAAATTAGAGCTTGTTTAAATTTTTATGATTCAGTGAAAGCGAGTAAATTTTGTTTTGAACAGCCTGCTTCGAATCCGCTAGTCCAACACAACAATCTAAAGCCGAGCGCTTGTTTACACAAACTACGCTACCACATTGGAAACTTCTGAATGTTTAGGCATGGGTTTAAGAAAACTTTGTATAAGTTTTCGTATCTACACGTAGACGCCTGCCTGACGGCAGTCAGGTGTAAACGAGCGACAAAATTTTTTAGGGAGTATGGAATGTTATAAGTTGTGCTGTCACAGCGGGACACAAATCTTGAAATTCTTTCCAACTTATTTTTTAAGATTTATTCTCATTGATTCGTAGTTTTTTTGATTTAATTGCCCTCAACGCCCCTGGCTACTCGGCGTATCTGCTGTATTGTAGACAAGGTTAAACGGATGGGAGGTACGCTTAGTAGCCTTTGGTGGGGAAAATATTTATTATATCAATTCTTTCTCAAAAGTTCTTCCCATATTGTCTCCTTCAAATACGCATTTATTCACATCTATACCCATTTTAAAAACTTCTATAGTTTGATTTGAATGAAATTTTGTTTTATGCATTTTTGATTTTGTTAACTGGACTTCTTCCATTTTTGCTTTAACGAAACTTGAATACTCCAATGTCGAAAAATCAAAATTGACTTTTATTAAGTTCGTCCGGGTAAAATCAGACTTGTCCAAATTTGAATTCAGAAAATTAGTTTGATGGATATTTGAACCGATAAAGTTACTATCCTTAATTCGTGTTTCAATTAAGTCACAACCAATTATATCTGCAGCTACCAGTTGACTTTTATTTAAATTGGTTTTAATAAATTTTGAATATTCTATTTTGCTTCCAAAGAAGTCGGTCATTGACAAATCAGCATCTGAAAAATTTACCCCCTTTATACTTGTTCCAACAAATTTTGTTTTTGTCATTTTAGAATTAGAAAAATCTATATTAGATATATTCAACCCTGACAAATTCTGAAAGGATAAGTTAGTATTAGATAAATCACAATGGATTTGAACTAAATCTCTACTCATTCTATTTAAAATTACATCATCTACTATTATTGAGTCTAAATTATTAATGAGTTTTAATGGGTAAAGTGATTTAATTTTAAGTAATAATTCATAGCTTCGTTTAATTTGAACAAATAATTTTACACTTCCTCTTTCGATATGACTGTACTTAAATTCTTCTGTACTTAGGTTAAGAATTTTACGAATTTTTTCTGATAATTCTATAGCTTCCTTTTCTGAAAATTTGTCAAACTCCAAGCTTAGATTAAAAATACAATTTACCTTCTGTGAGATATTTTGAAGGTTATGATTTTCTAATTCTTTTATTATTGAATCGAAAAAAGAATATAAAGCCGACGAAATTTGATTAAAAACTAAATCATAATTTTCAAATGAAATTATTCCTTCAGATTTTTCTTTGATTAGTCTAAAATATCTTGTTTTAATTATTCGGTAATGATTATTGAGTTCATTGAAACTAGTCTCAATGTCTTCTCTATTGTTATCCAAGAAAAAAGAATCAATTAATTCAAAGCAATCTTTGTGTTTGCTTTTTTCAAGTAATTTCCGAGCTTCTAAAATGTCTTCTTTCATTTTTATTTATTATTGTTTGTACCCAACAATTATATACCTACAATATAACAAATTATGTTCTTTTGATAAAATCATTAAAAAAAAACCTTTGACCACCAATGTATTATGAACCCCCATTCCCCAC
>CAZYAC010000296.1:3012-6668 GCA_964645475.1 uncultured Saprospiraceae bacterium
CCAATATTAAGGAATCCAAAGATCTCTCCTCGTACAGGATTTGGATATACCTGAAGTCCTAATTTGTCATCTTGGATAATGGCGGTACGAATCTCAGAGTATTCAAATTGACCGTCTAGATCGTTTTGACGTAAGCGGTAGTAATACCGGGTACCTGGTTGTACATTTTTATCTATATATCCGTAATGATTGAAAGGTTGAGGATTACTGGTAGCAGAGACGGCTCCAATAGTGGTAAACTCCCTTTCGGAGTCCGTGCGACGTTCGATGTCAAAGCCTGCGTTCTCGAATTCGTTGGCCGTTTTCCAGTCTAGATGAATGGCATTTTCTCGTGCAGCAGCATCGAAGGATAACAGGTCAACGGGTAACGCATCTAGCGAGCAAAAATCTAGACTCCAAGAAATGAGTTCTCCACCATCTAGGTTCGCTTCATCATTGATTCGCAAGGTCCAATCTCCTGCAATGGGTAATCCATTAAAAGCAGCGAGCGATTCTTCCGGTATAAAGGTACCACTTTGACCAAATGGATTACAACCAGCAGAAGCTACGGGAGTAGTAGCATCATCACTTAAACTCAAATCAAAGTCGTTATTGGAGCCACATTCTCTATCCCAAAGTAAAACGGTGGGAGATCCTCCTGGACCAATCAACCGAACTGAAAGGTCTCCAGTGTAGGTATGTGTTCCAATAATATTTGAGACGGTCAGGAGATCAACGGTACCGGGACCTGTTACGGTCATCACAGAATTTATCTCTGGCGTTCCACTAGAAGAGATCAGTATTGGTGTGTCTTGTATAAAAGAAGCTAGGCAATTTGCAGTGGTAAATTGACGGGTCGTAGCCCAAGGAGTATCCCCACAATCGGTAGCGGCCTTTACTCGCCAATAATGTAGCGTAAGTCCGTCTAAATCTATATCCGGTGAAAAAGAATTGGTGCTTACTATTTCATTTGCAACTAAATCTGTAAAAGCTGGATCCAGAGAGACTTGAACCGTATAAGCCGTGGCATTCGATTTTTCTATCCAAGAAAGGATTGGATTTAATCCTAAATTAATGGCATTGTCCGCTGGCTGATCCAGGGTAGTTAAACCAATGGCTTCTTCTACGGTAAGCACATAATTGAAATTTCTAACAATAGGACCACTGGTGCCTGTAATGGTAATCGTATAATTGCCCACGGCTAGTCCCGAAGTATTATTAATTTCAAAGGTAGTTCCTGTGCCTGCGGAAATTATTGGATTGGCAAAACTAAGGGAAGAACTTCCTGGAAGGTTGGTAGCGCTTAAGGTAACATTTCCCGTAAAACCAGATAGAACGGAGGTCGTAACCGGTATGTTTGATTGAACATCTCCTGCGCATATCGTTGATACTGGATTCGGTAAATTTAATAAATAAGTAGGTCCGGTGGAGACTTGGATTTCAAAATCCGAAGCGGATATATTGTAAAAAATATTGTCTGAACAGCGGACTTGAACTCTCGCTGTTGTCGAAATTCCTATGGGTGCGACAATGTCTGCAGTACCGTTATTAGCAACACTATTTGCAAGGGTAACCGGGTAAGTGAATCCTCCGTCATAAGACAATAGGATATCAACATTGGCACAAGAAACAGGAGCCACATTGGTTCCAGCCACATCCCAGCTAACCGTATGTGTTTCGCCTTCAATCCAAATTACGCCACTGGTCGTTGGCGAAGTAACCAAAAATGGGCCGCCTGCCACGGTGGTGATCACAATATCATCTTCGTCGGTACAAGACATGCTATTTGTGCTATTGTCTCGAACGGTAACTCGGAAATCCATCGTTCGGGCGACGGATGGTAATACTTCCCAAGTAGGCGTCGTACCATCAATTACGGCAGTTAAATTGGGAAGATATCGTCCACTTTCCATCGAAGGAGGTAAGGAACGAAAACTAGGCCCTAAAGTATTGGTGGACACCGGCGGGATGGCTTGCGCTACCTCGTTATCGTACTGCTCCCAAACATAAGTCATTGGATCGTCGTCTGGATCAGTAGCAGTGGCTTGTAGCAATAATGGGGTAGAACTTGGAACAGTAACGTTCGGTCCTGCAGAAACTGTAGGAGCTGAGTTGGCACTTGGAAGAATAGCAGCACAACTAGTACTCAACATTCGAGCGGTCATTTGTTGAATACTAATGGCATGAAAATAATAATCAGGAACGTTTTGAATCTGACTTATACAATTAGAAGTAACGTAACTCATGAGGGTAGTTCCTGCTCCTGGTTCCATGGCACTGGTCGATGATCGTTGGCAATCTTCATTTTGTGTATGTCCGGCTCCAAATTGGTGTCCGATTTCATGTGCCCATACTTTTAAAAAACGAGGTTGGGTAATTCCTGTGGCACTAGCTCGGGTTACGCCTCTTGCTTTATTTACACTACAAAGTGTATTTAGTCCTGCTACGCCACTGCTTCCACCACTATTTCCCAGGACATGTCCAAGATCAAAATTCGGACTACCAATGACCGCATCGAGATTACTAATATTTTCCGCCAACATGGATATAGAGTTACTATTGGTGTATGGATCGGTCGCTCCGTTGTAGTAGAAAATGTCTGTTAGGTTAGCAATCAGTATAAACCGGGCCGTAACATCTCGTTCATACCATCCGTTGATTTGATTAATACTGGTCACGATGTGAGCAGTAACGATCGCATCATCCGCCGGAGTACCAGCCGAAGATGCACCAAGTGTGTTTGTTGCGTATTCTCCGGTTACTGCAATTGCGAGTCGATAAGTTCGAAGCTGACAATCTCCGGCAACCAAAGTGTTCACGGTACCAGTAGTTTTAATTGGCTTATCATCCACGGTTCCACAATTAAACGGCTCTCTGTTTATAGGCAGGTCGCGTTCGTAGTAGCTTAAGTAGTGTTGGGTATCTCCTTTAGCATAAGGCTTAAGAAAAGCCAGTCCTTCTGGAAGTTGCATCATGGCGTTTAAGCCGTTACTGGTCCAATCAAGACGAATACGTTTGCTTGGATCCTCGACGCCATAACCGTGGTAAGTTTTAAAGGAGCGGAACTTGGCGGATAAACCTGGTTCCATCATCGTATATTCGACAAGATGAAATGCTTCTGTATTTCCATTCGGCAGGAGAACTTCGAAAGGTTCTGATCGCTCAGCCGTAGTGGCTTCTTCTTGTGGTGCGCTGCTCAGAATTACTGCTAACCTGTCAGCATCGAGCAACAGTGTATAGTAATTATTGGGTGTGATGATACGCTCAGAAAGTTTTTGTGAGTCGATCAAAGCGGATTCATCAACCTCCTTTAGAGGAGATATCTGCGAAACCAAAGTGGAAAAAAAATACAAACAGAAGGAAGTAGTAAGCAGTAATTTTTTCATGAATAATGGGGGCTTTAAAGTAAAAAAAACAATATAATACTTTTGCCCAAGATTCTTATCATACAATTCTTTTTTTTACTCAAGATTTGTCCTTTTTTATCTTAAAAAGCGGAATTTTTTTACTTTAAAATCAACGAAAACATCTAACAACGGATACGCACTAAGTACTTGGCAATAATTAATTGAAATTATCCCATGGGACAAAACAAGCATGTTCATTTAAATATTTAGGGTGTACAAAAAAAAGGACAGAAGTATAACTTCTGTCCTAATGATAGGTAAATCAAAAGA
>CAZYAC010000297.1:0-6624 GCA_964645475.1 uncultured Saprospiraceae bacterium
AGCAAATAGCAAATAGCAAATAGCAAATAGCAAATAAACTACGCTTCTTTAATTTCTAAGCATAATCTTTTATAAATCATCTCCATTGCTCCTACGCCCCAAACTTTAACTGATTTGTCTTTTTTTAGATAATGGGTAAAAACAGGAATGGTTTCTTCTTTGTAGGTCGCCAATCGATTAAGGATAATTTTTTTACTCTTATCATCTGCCCGTCCAGAAGTTTTTCCTCGTTCTTTGAGTCGACGTACCAATTCAGCATCTGGGACATCCAGCATAATTAATTTGGTGACTTCGGATTCCATCCCTCTCAGAAAACGGTCTAGTGCAGTTGCCTGTTTTTTGGTACGAGGGAAACCGTCAAAAATAAAACCCTTTGCTTTTGGATTTTCGGAAACTTTGGCCTTTAACATCTTGATCGTTACCTTGTCAGGGACTAAAGCTCCTTTGTCAATATATTTTTTAGCTTCGATTCCAAGTGGTGTATTATTTTTTAGGTTAAATCTAAATAAATCACCTGTTGAGATATGGACAAGTTTAAATTTTTTGACGAGTTTCAACGCCTGGGTTCCCTTCCCTGAGCCCGGAGGGCCGAATAAAATTAAGTTAATCATTTTCTTGAACTATTTTCGGTATCAAGATTAAGTCTAAGTATATAACACTCAAAACTTACTGACACATTTAACATAGTGGTCTAATTTGGAAAAAAGCAATAGACTTCTTTTGTAGGATTTGATGAGGCGAAAGCGAGAAAGTTTTATTTTGAACGATGCAAAATTTGCCGCTTGCAAGCATATCAGGTCTTACAAAAAAAGTCTAAGGGCGAATATACTAATTTTTTTTGTCCTCAGTCCAGTATTCTGCGAGCAAACAATAAGCGGGATTGCCAATAATCAGAATGGGTAATGTTTTGTTCGATGACACCTTTAGAAGAAGTACTGTGAATGACTTTAAGGCCGTTGGAATTGTTTTGTGTAATAATTGCTACATGTGTTACCTTTCCTCTTGATCCGAAAAAAAGTAAATCCCCCGGCTGAGCTGCTTTCGTCCTTATTTTTTTTCCCTGTTTTGCCTGTGCTCTAGAATTTCGTTCTAATTCCACATTATTTTTTATCAAAACATAAGAGGTAAAACCGGAACAATCAAATCCTTTAGGGGTAGATCCACCGTATTTATATTTACTGCCTTCGTATTTACGAGCCGTTTGAATAATGTTGGTTCGAAGAGAAGAAACGGAAGGAGCAGGAGCATTACGAGAAGTTGAACTACGGGGTTTACGAGGTTGTGGAATACTACTATCAGCGGGACGTAATGCCGAACAACCGCTTAGAAAAAGTAGGATGATGGCGCCAGACACCAGATAGGGAATACCTAGTTTTTTCAGTAACATGTAATCAGTTTTTATAGAAAAGGACTATGTCCTATTTACATAAGTAATTTAAACTTATAGCATTAAATTTATATCACTTCACAGACAAACGCTCTATTATTCCAATTTATTAGACTTTAGCGTAAAATCATCTCGATCCGCAAGAAAAGGCAGTTTGGTAATAAAATCCTTTCGTTCTGACAAGGATATTTTCATCGTAAATTCACCTTCAATACTTTCTGCTGCTAAAAGCGATTTTCCGGCAAAATCGATCAGCGTAGAGTCGCCCACATACCGTAATTTTGAACCGTCCTCTCCTACTCGATTAACACCGATGGTATAGCACTGATTTTCAATAGCTCGTGCTTTGAGTAAAGTTTGCCAAGCTTCTCTTCGACGGTCAGGCCAGCTGGCTACATAAAGGAGCAGGTCGTAGTCCTCCGTATTTCTAGACCAAACCGGAAAGCGCAAATCATAGCAGATCAAAGGGCATATTTTCCAACCCATATACTCAATAAGAATCCGCTCCGTCCCAGCCATATAATGCTTTTGTTCGCCAGCAAGAGTAAAAAGATGTTTTTTATCATAGTGAATAATTTCATCATTAGGGTTTACCCACAATAATCGATTAAAGAAATTTTCTTCTTCTCGGATGATCATACTACCAGTAATGACCGCTCCTATTGTATTGGCTGACTCCCTTAACCAAGAGGCCGTTGGGCCATCCATAGTCTCAGCGAGTTCTTTGGATCGCATACTAAAACCAGTGGTAAACATTTCTGGGATAATTATTAGATCCGTTTTACCAATTAAGTTGGCAAATTTTGCGCTAAACATCTTGCGATTAGCTTCGGGGTCTTCCCAGTGGAGGTTGGTTTGGATAATCGTAAGGCGCATAATTTTTATTTTGAATAAACTAACTAAGGACACAAGATAGTAGGATCTGAGTAAAACTAAAAAAGAGATATCGGTTGTCCCAATATCTCTCTTTCTATCTTAAGAAGCATTTTTTCTTATTCAGCTGGTGCTGCTGCTTCAGCGCCTTCAGCCGCTTCTGCACTCTCAGCTCCTTCAGCTGCTTCCTCTTCAGCTTCTGCACTACGTAATGCACGTGGCGTTTCAATTGTTGCAACTGGAATATTCATAGAAGTCATAACTTCCATCTTATCCGTTACTTGAATATCCCGTACTCGGACAGATTCGTTCAGTTTTAACTCTGAAATATCTACCATCAATTCTGGTACCAAGCTATCTGGTGTTGTTTTAATTTTTACTCTACGTACTTTTTGGTTCAAACGACCACCTGTTTTTACACCAGGAGCAACTCCCTCAAAACGGATTGGGATCATTACTTTTAATGGTTTACCATCCACCAACTGCAAAAAGTCCATGTGCATGATTTCATCTGTTACCGGATGAAAAGAAATATCTTTTAGGATACACTTATAAGTAGTACCATCCACTGTTATTTCAGCAAGCTTAAAGGCAGGGGTGTAAACCAAGTCCCGAAAATCTAGGGCACGTCCACTTAAGTGAATTACTTTTTCACCACCATAAATCACACAGGGAACTAAACCTTCCCGACGAGCTGCTTTTGTACCTTTTTTTCCCGTATTTGGGCGGGCATTAGCACTGATTACTACTGATTCCATTATAATATCTATTTGAAATTTTAGACCAAATTTGGAGATTTTCCCCAAAATGATTGCAAAGATAACAGTTTTGAGGGAAATTGCCTAGTTATTTAGGGCAAAAATGTAAATTTAAACCACTATCCTTCTAAGCGATCGGAAACAACTAAAAAGTCGATGATTATCCTTCTACGAATAAAGCCGAAATAGAACGGTGTTCGTGGGTATTTCGGATCGCTCGAGCAAAAAGTTTAGCGGTAGAAAGCACTTTAATCTTTGGAGAGCTTTGCGCTAGAGGGATGGTATCACACACGATCATCTCTTCAAGACTGGAAGCTTCAATGTTTTTATAAGCATCACCAGATAATACGGGATGTGTACAAAGTGCCCTTACGCTTTTAGCTCCTTTGTCCATAATAATATCTGCTGCTCGACAGAGCGTCCCAGCTGTATCTACTAGATCATCGACCAAAATAACATCTGCGCCTTTCACATCACCTATCACGGTCATTCCTGCTACGACGTTGGCTTTTTTGCGGTACTTATCACAAATAATCAAATCTCGCTGAAAATACTGCGCGTAGGTACGCGCCCGTTTAACACCTCCTACATCTGGAGAAGCGAATGTTACGTTTGATAAATCTGTTTTTTTCAAATAAGGAATAAAGATCGCTTCGCTTTTAAGGTGATCCACTGGAATATCAAAAAAGCCTTGTAATTGATCAGAGTGAAAGTCAATGGTCATAATGCGATTAGCACCAGCCGCTTCTAGGAGATTGGCAATAAGCTTAGCAGAAATAGGTACTCGAGGTTTATCTTTTCGATCTTGTCTGGCATAGCCAAAATAGGGAATTACGGCAATAATATATTCGGCGGAAGCTCGCTTAGCCGTATCAATCATCAGTAACAACTCCATGAGGTTGTCCGTAGGAGCAAAGGTAGATTGAATAAAAAACGTGTAACATCCTCGCACTGATTCATTTATGACCGGCTGCATCTCTCCATCGGAAAATTTCATTAAAGTTTTATTACCTAACGAATAACCATAATAATCGGCGATCTTCTCAGCGAGATAAGTTGAATTAGTTCCTGAAAACAGTTTTACCGTACTCATAAATAACCTTAATTATAAAAGTTTGAACCATCCTAATTAGTCTCATAATCAAGCATCAGTCAGGATGGCGAAAATTTGTTAAAAAGTAATGGAGAGTTCTTAGTTTGGAGAGAAAGTTCTCTTGGTGCAAAGTTACAAGAATTTATTGGTTGCAAAAGCATCTAACTAAATTAATATATACTTACTTTTATAAATTAATTCGTCACTTCCTAGGCTTTTCTCCGTTCGTTATTTTAAGGATTCTACTAAATAAAAAATCAAAGAATAAACCGTTAAGCGGATATTCCACGTCATTGGTCGAATTCCAGGGTAAAAAACTAATTTTTATACTTATATTTAGGAAAAAAGAAAGCGATTATGTTACTAAGTATTTCAAATGGATGGTGGGAAGGATTAAGTGGAGCCGGACAGGCCTTCTGGGGCATTTCGATTGTTTTCAGTGTTTTATTCGTCATTCAGTTTGTGTTGAGTTTGATCGGAGTAGATTTTGATCTGGATATGGATGGAGACACAGATACGGATTTTGGAATGGATGCCGATTTTAGTCTTTTCTCGATTCGTTCGATTATCGCCTTTTTCACTTTCTTTGGATGGACGGGGGTACTGATGCTTGATGCAGGTTTTGGCGTTTGGATGGCAGTAGCAGGAGCTTCGACCTCAGGATTTCTCGCCATGGTGATCGTAGGATATATGATGTATAAGTTTACCCAATTTGACGAATCAGGTACTTTCAATCCTAATTCGGCCATTAATCATACTGGTGAAGTCTATCTTTTTATTCCTGCGGCAAAAACAGGATATGGTAAAATCCATTTAAAACTAAAAGGTGCCCTCAAGGAAATGGACGCTGTGACAGATGAAACCTTAGAAATACCAACCGGAGCAAAAGTGAAGGTGGTAGAGGTCCTGGATGATAATTTATTACTCGTAAAAAAATTAAGCAAAAAATAACCCCCTTTTAAAACAGATTAACGAAACTTAAAAACCTATAATTATGGAAAATTTAATTGTGATTGGAATAGCAGGATTTGTGGGCTTGATGGTATTGATGTTTTTAGTGTTTGTCTCCCGCTACAAAAGATGTCCCTCCGACAAGATCCTCGTGATCTATGGAAAAACAGGCGGCGGCACCTCCGCTAAAACCCTCGCTGGGGGGGCAGCCTTTGTGTGGCCAGTTATTCAAGACTACGAATATCTAGACTTAACTCCTATTTCTATTGATGTCAATCTAGTCGGCGCATTGAGTAAGCAAAATATTCGGGTAAATGTACCTTCTCGATTTACCGTAGGTATTTCTACCAAAGAAGATACGATGCTGAATGCTGCTGAGCGTTTGCTAGGAAAGACTACGGATCAAATCAGAGAGATTGCCAAGGATATTCTATTCGGTCAGCTAAGACTGGTCGTCGCTACGATGGATATTGAGGAAATTAATTCTGATCGAGATAAGTTCCTCAGTAATGTAGCCACGAACGTAGACGCGGAATTGCGTAAAATCGGATTGTCTTTAATCAACGTAAACGTTACCGACATTCAAGATGAATCTGGTTATATCGAAGCCCTCGGTAAGGAAGCTGCTGCAAAAGCGATCAACGATGCAAAGATGAGCGTCGCCGAAAAAACCAGAGATGGTAGTATCGGAGAAGCCAATGCCCGCAGAGATCAGCGAATCAAGGTATCCGATGCAGATGCTGGTGCCAAGGTCGGGGAAGCAGAAGCCAACGCCAAGGCGATCAACGGGGAAAACGAATCTTTGATTTTGATTGCCCAGTCTAATGCCGAACGACAAGTAGCGGAAGCCGAATCACTTCGTAAAGCGACCGCTGCTGAAAAAATCCAGAAAGCAAAATCTTTAGAAGATGCGTATCTGGCAGAGAAAGAAGCGGAAATGGCGCGTGCAGCGCGTGAGCGAGCCACTCGAGAAGCAGATGAAATCGTCGAGGCAGAAATTGCAAAGCGTAAAGTGGAAATTGAAGCAGGAGCAGAAGCAGAGCGAATCAGACTACTTGCAAAGGGAGAAGCAGATGCCGTTCTATTACAAAAGCAAGCTGAAGCAAAAGGTTTGTTCGAAGTGATGAGCAAGCAGGCACAAGGTTTTGATCAGTTGGTCAAAGCTTCGGGTGGAAATAGCAGAGATGCGATCCTAATGTTGATTGCTGATAAACTGGAAACTTTGGTCGAAACGCAAGTAGAAGCCATTAAGAATATCAAGATTGATAAAGTGACGGTTTGGGATGGTGGCAATAGCAACGAAGGAGAAGGAAACTCTACTTCCAAGTTTGTCTCGGGTTTGTATAAATCCGTACCTCCACTGAGCGATTTATTCAACATGGCTGGAATGGATTTACCACAGTACCTTGGTCAGCAAACACCTACCGTCAACGGAAAATCTGCTCCACATTTACTGAACGAGCATGAAGCGGAAGAAGTAGAAATAGAAACTGGAGAGGCCAAAAGCTAATAAACTGTTCAGCGAAAATATAAAGCTTAACCTCAAATAACCATATTTAAAG
>CAZYAC010000298.1:0-6621 GCA_964645475.1 uncultured Saprospiraceae bacterium
GAGTAATCAAAATCATAGGGCAAGGCCACGACTTTGTCAATATCTGGGAGCTTTACCAATTCCAGATTATGACGAGTGGATACCGTCCAGTCAGTGTTGGCAATCATGTATTGAAAAAATAGCATTTTCAAAAAAGAAGAACGATGCAATCTAGAAGCATTTACTTTTCCTTTTTCGATAACAACTGCGTTTTTTCTTCTAGCGTATTCTTCTTCATCTTCAATTAAGAAACCGTTGAATTTAAGCTTTTCTTCCTCCTTATACCGAAATTCTACGTCCATCAGTTTGACCTTAATCGAGTTGGAGTCAATAAATTTATAGAGCTCGTAGAGAAAAAATTCTTTGTATAGAAGTTCTTGGCTCCGATGATTTTCCCGGCAAGGAAAAACAAATTTTAGTTTATCGTTTTTTAGAAATCCTAAGGAATCTAGTGTTTTCTTTGGAAAATCAAATTTGACAGGTGGAATATTGCAGACCTTTTTTCTGATGTTTCCTCTTGCTCTGAGACGTCCTTTAAAGCGTTTGACTTGCTCAGCACCAGGTTCTAGTATTTGCAAGGTTGCTTCCTGGTATTCTTCTTTTAGACTTTTCCGGATGAGTCGTTTTACATCGGTGTTGATGGTAATTTTTGGTAAGCCTTCTAGTTTGAAAAGATAATCGTAAAAACTTGATTTTGGTGAATGGTCGGTGGGATTAAATTCAATTGGACGTTTCGTTCCATCCAATCCACCTACCAAGAATTTCTCCTTCTCATAAATTAAGACCTGTCCAGTTTTTCCTCTTTTAATACTACAATCGATGCCCAGTATTTTACCATCGTAAAAGGATCGAATGGAATCGAAGCTCGTATGCCCTACAATAATTCTATCCTGATCTAATTTTTTTAAAATTTTATCAACTGAACTGATATCCATTCTCTCCTTTTGAAAATATCCCCGATACCAAAGTGGTCCATAATCATGATACAAGGCTGCCAGTTTTGGATCTTCTAAAACCTTTTCGCTTTCATACCTTATCAAATGTTTCGTAAAACTTTCGTTCATTTTTTCTAGAGAATAATCTAGCTGCAAGATCTCTTCAGAAATTCCGCCGTGTAAAAATAAAGAACGATTTATGGAAGTCATTACTTTGTGATTGGCAATCCAATCACCTAGAATACTCCCAACTCCAAACATAAGATGATATCGATTTTTGAGGATGCCAGAAGTGTATAAATATTTTCTATTCAAGTATCTAATATCCCCCTGTAAAACCATTACTTCGTGATTGCCTAACAGCACGTGCACTTTTCCACCTGCCTTTGCGGCTTCTTTTTCTAAAAAAAATAAAAACCACAAAATGTCCAAGACTTTATCTCCTCGATCCAGATTGTCACCAGTAATCACTAAATGCCCATTTCCAAACATCCACTGATTTTGTTCATCGATCACCTGATGTGTTTTCAACAGGTTGATCATCAAATCATATTGACCATGTGCATCACTAATCGCCACGATTTTTTCAACGTTATCAAAGGTGGCTTTTTTATTTTTTTCAAAATCCAAATCCATTAAATCAATGGTCGGCAAACCATTTCGCTCAAATTTCCCCAAGGCATCATTGGCAATGAGCGTATCGTACCCAATACCCTTTTCGATCCACTGAATACGGAGGCTATCATTTTGATGAAAAATATAAGGTCCATCAAAATATTCCGATTTGATCTGAGCAGTAAGGAATATTAAGTTAATAAAAAAGAAGAATGGAAAAAGCAGTAATTTTTTCATTGTGATAGTTCTTAATGGCTTCGTTGGAGGTTAAACATTAACTAAATTTTTAAAGTTTAGTGAATGTCCTCCTCAATTAGCCTTCTGTAATAGGTGTGACACTTCCGCTTTCCAAAAATAGCCGAACATCCCTTGCTGTCTCATCCGGAAGTTCTTCCATCGGTACGTGGCCAGCCTGGTCGTAAATGATCACGCGCGCATTGGGAATGGCTGCCTCAAAATTCTTCGCCCAATCAACTGGAAGCCATTCATCGTACTTACCCCATTGGATGAGAGTTGGACAGTTGATATCTTTGAGATCTTTGCTCCGATCAGCGTATTCGAAACTACTTTTATCAATAAAGGCTTGACGATTGCCACGACGTAGTTGTAAGGAGTGAAACCGATTGACTAATGCCTCCGTTACTTTATTGTCATTGTAGTAGGTTTCTTCCAAACTACTTTCAACCAATGATTTTGGGGTTACTCGTAACATCAATTTATTGACCACGGGAATATTAGCGAGTCTAAAAGCTAGCGTGACATCTGCCTCATCTTTTTGAAATCCACTAGCGTTGACTAAGATTAATTTTTTGACCCGATTGGAATGGTCCAAGGCATATTGCCAAGCAATATGACCACCGAGTGAATTCCCGGCGAGGTTAATTTTGGTTACTCCTAGTTTGTCTAAAAAGATATCGAGAAAATCGGTGTAAGCTTTGATGGAATAATCGTTCGCAAAATGTTTTCCGGTAAATCCAAATCCGGGTAAATCCAAACTGATGACTTGATATTGATCGGATAGCTCTTTGGTCCACCCTTCCCAAGTGTGTAACGAAGACCCAGTTCCATGGAGCAACACTAGGGGTTCTCCAGTTCCGGTTACCCGGTAGTGTACATTCATCCCCACAATATTTATGGTCTTGGAATCTTCGTACGAATATTGTTTTTTGAGTTCGGCTAATGGAATATTGTTGTAGTAATTAAACCCACCGTAAATAAGGGCTAACATGGATAAAATAAACCATCCATAAAACCCGATTTTCAGGAAGCTAGGTCTTCTTTTTTTATTTTCCATAGTATTGAGGTTTGGTGTAAATTGGTTCCTGTGGAGACAACGCATGCGTTGTCTCTACGCGAACCAACACGAATTGTCATTATTTTATTCGTGGGACTTTTTTAAATCTTCCACGTGCTTCGTGTCTGCGTCGGTATTCTTGCATCAATTTTTGGTCCACAGCGGCATCTCTGCTTTCGGGATTATAGAGTCCTTTGGCGTTTCGCTGTCGAAAACCCTCATAGAGAGCGACAGCACAAGCTACGGAAATATTTAGGCTTTGCACCATTCCAACCTGTGGAATTAAAAAATTTCCGTCTACTTTAGCGAGGGCTTCTGGGGTCACCCCGATATGTTCGTTGCCAAACAATAGGGCTACTGATTCGGTAAGATCCAGATCATAAAGAGAAACTGCATTATCAGAAAGGTGGGTGCTATAGATTTTATCGTAATGAGATCGAACATGCTCAAAGCAAGCTTCAAGATCGTGATAAAAATGAACATCCACCCATTTCCGAGTACCGCCTGAGGTACGCTTACCTAGGGTCAAGGTTGCTTTGTTATTTTGTGGGCGAGAGTGGAGTGCAAAAATTTCGTGGATACCCACTGAATCACAAGTACGTAATACGGCACCAATATTATGCGTATCGTGGACATTTTCTAGAATGACCGTAAAATTATGTTGCCGACGCTGAGCGACCGACTGGAATTTCGCTTCGCGTTTGGGATTCATGAGTTGTTTATTTGTTGAACTGTTGAGTTGTTGAATTTACATTAGCGATGTGATACTAATAATACTTCAACAATTCAACAACTCAACGATTCAACATTTTAAATTAATTAGCTGATTGAAAATGATAATCTTCAAATTTCAGAATATTGACCATTTTATTTTCGTAGAAATCTACGGCATCTAAATTTTCTATATTAACGGTTCGTTGTACTGGTTGAAAATCTAGGTTTGAGTGCAATAGATTTGCTGATTCTCCATCTATTTTCTGAGTAAAACCAGTACCATGTTTACTAACCATTTCACCAAAATACATCATCAAATCATATCCTATGATGGCGTCTTCTGCCGGTGCCATACCGAATCGATCAAAATATCTTTGTCGAAATATTTTTACGGGTTCATCATAGATATCGTAGTCTGTGTTGCTACTGATATGCAAATTTAGTCGCTCATAATAATCAAAATCTATCCGGGTGTATTCTCTCCATTGAGGCATTCCATATACAACCACTTCGTTAGGTCCTTTGACTAAACTAATTTTTCGCATCAATGCGTAGATGAAGTTTTCATTACTCCAAGATGGCACAATAAATACAGTAGTTTTGTTTTGTTGAATAAGCGGCATCAAATCTACTTCACTTAGATCAGAGGAATTATCTCGCACTACAAATTCTTTAAGACGATCTACGGAAGCTGATCCAGTATATGTTTTTTGAGCCTCCTGAAAATATTTTAAACGGTTTTTTTCCGCTCCTTTGTCTCGGACAAGCAATACAATTTCGGAAGCAGCATGGTTATCCAATGCGTGTTTGGTGATGGCTTGACAATGACTTTCCAACGAAGGATTGGTCTGTACAAAATAAGGATTCCCACTGGTAATTTTATTATTTGGATTCAAGGGTGAAATGACCACTTTTTTATTTTTCTTAGCGAATGCTGCAGTCTTTTTCAAGTTGTTGGTGGTAACTGGCCCGATGATTATTTCTGCTTCAAAAAATTCAGATGTTTGTAGTAGCGAATTCATTTTAGCATCCGAAGCTTCGGTATCCATCACATTCACATTGAGTCGAACTCCACGTGAAGACAAATCATCGAAAGCCATTTTCACTCCACTATAAAAATTCATAGCCAACATAGACTTATCGTCAATCTTGTTTTCATATTCTTTAAAACGATTCCCTAGAAACGGTAAACAAACAGCGACGTCGTACATTTCTAAGGTTTGACCGGGATCCATGCCTGGTTTGGTGGTTGTACCATCGGGAAGTCTTCCATCCGAAGTTATCGGTGGGCTTTCTTCGAGCGGGGTATCGGTCCAGCTAACGGTATCCACTTTTGATCCCCGATCACCGGGTTTTTCGTATCTACCGGTTTCTGGGTTATAAACTTTTCCTCCTTGAATTTCTCCAAGATCGTCAGGTGTTTCTGTTTTTGGCTGATTATCTGTGGAGGCTTTTTTTAAAGAATCACAAGACATCAACAATAAGCAACAGCAAAGACCCGTAACCCATATTTTATTCCCACTCAATCGTGGCAGGAGGTTTTGTACTAATATCATAAACTACTCTATTTATTCCTTTTACATTATTTATAATTTTACTAGAAACAAAAGCCATAAATTCATATGGAAGCTTGCTCCATTCGGCGGTCATTCCATCTACTGAAGTCACGGCTCTCAGTGCTACTGCATTTTCGTAAGTGCGTTCATCTCCCATGACACCAACGGATTGAACTGGGAGTAAGATAACACCTGCCTGCCAAACTTCATCATATAATCCGAATTGTTTTAGTCCATTAATAAAAATATCATCTGCTTCTTGGAGGATTTGCACTTTTTCGGAGGTAATATCTCCCAAAATTCGGATTGCCAATCCTGGACCAGGAAAAGGATGTCGTCCAATAATATTTTTTGGTAAACCCATTTGATTACCCACTCGTCTTACTTCGTCCTTAAACAACATTCTTAAGGGCTCTACTATTTTGAGGTTCATATGATCCGGTAATCCTCCTACGTTGTGGTGGGATTTGATGGTCACCGATGGTCCGTGCACCGAAACTGATTCAATTACATCAGGGTAAATGGTTCCTTGTCCGAGCCATTTTATATTTTCAAATTTGGCGGCTGATTCATCGAACACCTCGATAAACATCCCACCGATTATTTTTCGTTTTTTCTCTGGATCACTTTCTCCGGCGAGGGCATCCCAAAACCGTTGTTTGGCATCTACTCCGGTAATATTGAGGCCCATTCCTTCGTAAGAAGCGAGTACTTGTTCAAACTCGCCTTTTCGTAACAACCCATTGTCAACAAAAAAGCAGTAAAGGTTATCTCCAATCGCTCGATGTAATAAAGCAGCTCCTACGGTAGAGTCTACCCCACCTGACAATGCCATTAAAACCTTATCGTTGCCAATTTTATTGCGTAATTTCTCAACCGTATCTTCTACAAAAGCCGCTGGTGTCCAGGTTCCTTCACAACCAGCGATGTTAATCAGAAAGTTTTTTAGCAGTTGTTTGCCATGTAAACTATGGGTTACTTCCGGGTGAAATTGTAGGCAATGAATTGGGTATTTAAACTGATTAGTTTTGGACTTGAATGCTGCCACAGGAATATCTTCTGTGGCTGCGGTTATCTCAAACTTTTCGGGTACGGCCATAATGGAGTCACCGTGCGACATCCAAACCTGAGAATCTGTTGGAATCTCGTGGAAAAGCGGATCCGAAGCCACTACTTCACTTAAGCTAGCTTTACCGTATTCTCTTTTTTGGGAACGCTGTACCTGTCCTCCGAAATGATTGGCAATCATCTGAGCACCGTAACAAATGGCTAGAACTGGCCGTTGATTAACCAAGAAATCGAGATCTACTTTCAAAGCCTTTTCATCGGTAACGGAGAAGGGGCTTCCTGACAGGATAATGGCTTTTATACCCTCCGTAATGGGTGGAATTTTATTATATGGAACAATTTCACTATAAATATTCAATTCTCGTACCCGTCTGGCAATCAATTGAGTATATTGCGAACCAAAATCTAATATTAATATTTTCTCACTCATACGAGCAAAGATACTATTTTTGTACCCAAT
>CAZYAC010000299.1:0-6618 GCA_964645475.1 uncultured Saprospiraceae bacterium
GGAGGGATCATCATCCTCAGTCTTGGAGTAGGTCGAAAGACTTATGAAATTATGGAGCTGTATCTCAACGGAGCGAAAGATATTTTCAAGGATAATAAAATTGATGACATTCGGGATATTGGCAATTTGATTGGTGCTCAATATTCTCAAAAAAAATTAACAGAACTACTAAAAGAAGCCTACGAAAATCAAACCATGGGCGATTTGAATGATCGATACGACGGAAAAAAACATTTTATGATTCCCACTTTCTGTCTTAACCCAACCGATTCTAAAGGACGTACGCATAACTTCAGACCAGAGGTTTTTAATTCTTATTATATCAAATGTAATAATGAAAATCTGGTTGATCTCGCTCTACGATCAAGTGCAGCACCAACTTATTTTCCGATGTATCAAAACTATGTCGATGGAGGTGTTGCCATCAATCATCCTGCGATGGCGGCGGTTTCTTATGCGATCAATCACCATCAAAGCAGTAAAAAATCTTATTGTTATCATGCTCCTAATAAGAAAGGGTTGGAACGTGACCTCAAAGACTTGAAGGTTTTATCACTTGGTTGTGGAACCTCCAATGGAAACTATATTCCTGAAGAGGCCATTCAAACGGGTGATTGGGGTATTTTACAATGGAAGGATTTTTTAGCAGATATGCTGGTGGAAACCAATATTTCGGCTTCAGAGTATTATGTCAAACAGGTGTTAGCCCCTGAAAACTATATGCGTTGTCAGCTTTATTTCGATGATCCGGCCACACCAGACGAGCTCCGCAAAAAGAAGATTCCAATGGATGTTACGGATAAGAAAAAGCTAAAGGCGATGAAAAAATATGCCATTGATTATTTTGATAAAAATAAGAAGAAGATTATGGATTTTATTGAAGCGGATTGAAGATTTGCGGATTTGCGGATTTGCGGATTTGCGGATTTTTAAGTTACTAAAATCTGATTTTGTTATTAGACTTTATACTAGAATGGATACCCGACCGCCAGATTATAATTAAAATCTCTAAATTGTAATTTTCGCCAATCTCGATTTATCCAAAAATTGCCAGTGTTTTGATCTGGAAATGGATTACGAAGTTTGATAGCTGCGTCAAAGCGAAGTAGGAAATAGGAAAAGTCTAATCTAATTCCGGTACCACCACCTATGGCGATTTGTTTTAAAAAATTACGCCCAATAAGTTGGCTGGGGTCATTGGGATTGGGGCGAGGACTCCAGGAAAGTTGTGAACCCTGACGATCATCATCATAACCGATGGTCCATACGTTACCGGCATCAAGGAAAAAAGCACTTTCGATAGTGTAGCCAAAAATTCGAAGGACATCAAACCGATATTCAGCACTCATCTCTAAAGAGAAATCACCAGATTGAAAGAATGGAAGCGCTCCTGCACTCGGATCAGCAACTGTCTGGTCAAGGTATTCACCAGGGCCAAGTTCTCGAATTCGCCAGGCACGAACGCTATTCGGACCACCGATAAAAAATTGCTTTATGTAAGGAACCTCATCGGAGAATCCATAATTAAATGCAGCACCAGTCCCAATGCGAGCTGCGAACGCTCTATTCTTTTTAAAGTATTTAAACCAACGAACTTCTGCCTCCATTCTGATGTACTGCGCGTATTCTACATTATTAAAAAAGGTAAAAGTTTTATTCGTTCCACTGATTGCATTGCTGATTTTATTAGCTAGATATACCTCTCCTCCGGATAATTCTAGGTTTCCACGAAAATAATAAGAAGTATTATTTTTACTAATTTTACTCTGATGGGTATAGGTCAGGTCACGAAATATCAATCCAGTTAGCAGCCGATCGTCAAAGCTTCGCTGTAAGAAAGGGTTATTTGCTTCGATAGCTAAAAATCCAGGTTTCTTGTCTATTAAAAACAAATTGATACCAACTTGGTTAATCTGAAATCGATCTCGTTGGTTAAGTTGAAAATCGTATCCATAACTAGCATTAACAGAACTATTATCATTAAAGTTAAAGACCGAAACATTTTCAAAATTAAGAGATAATCTTGATTTAGTTTTATCATTTAAGTCATTATAAAATTTTTCACTAATGAGCCCTAATGCTCGCAGTCCCTTCCATGTACGAATAATATCCACCAACCGAGGAAAATAAAGATCATTTAACAAACTAACATCTCTAGAAAACAGCAAAGTATCTCTATTAACTACCGCAATATCAAATTCAAAACCCAATCGGGCTCGCGAAGTAAACAAGGCCGCATTTTTAAATAAATTACGATTTCGATAATTTAGGCTAGTAGAAATACCAACCAGATTTGCATCTCTAACACTATAAGTAGAATTATTTAATTCCAAATCTGCACCAATCGACATCCGCTTATTAGGATAGAGGAAAATCTCAAAATTTAAAATATTGGGGTTTTCTTTGTCTTCTTTTTCTAAAATATTTACATCTTTGATAATCGCTAAATTCCGCAATTGTCGAACAGATTTTAAAAAATTATCTTCCTGATAAATTTCTCCTGGACGGATAAAAATGGATTTTAAAATATTTTGCGCTTTTATTTTTCGCGGAACATTTTTATCAAAAACAAAATATACACCATCTACATCTACGGTATCTCGTTCACGCACGAGTGAGCCTGCCTTAACATAATAAGGATCAACGTACACGGTTCCGATATGATACTTTTGGTGAAAACCTGTTTCTGGTGGTGCAAGCACATCATAATAAATCACCACTCGATTACCTTTGGGTAGTCCCCGAGGTTTTATAAAATTTGCTTCAAAATAAGCATAACCTTGGTTCTGCAAAGCATCGGTTATTCTTTTAGATTCTGCGTTAAAGAGCACATCGCTCACAGGAAGACCGGGAACTAATTCAGTGTCGGCAGATAGATCATTTAGTAGTATTTGAATCGCAGAATCGGGCGAATGGAAATATACACTATCAATTACATACTGTTCACCTGGAATGGCGGTGTACCTTGCTTTAGTATTTTTTTTAGTAGTAAAACTGGTATCCACAACGAACGCATCCTTATATCCTTTGTTTTGTAAATAGTATGCCATACTTTTGGTGGTCGCCTTGGTATGGTCAGCATTATAAATCACTGGCCTTTCCGTAAAAGATTTTGGAATTAACTTTCTAAGCCAAGAACTATCCCTTTTTTGGTCTGACATATAGTACAAACGAGTATCAAGGTGTAGCCCAAAGAATGATCCGTTGGGTACCTGTTTATAATTACCAGCTAAGTCAGATTTAAGTCGAGATTTTGCTTTTCGGTCCAGATTGTTTCCTTTAATGACAATTTCGTTCTTTTGTAGACGGGTTTCGCCTTCCGCTAATTTTCCGTAAGGAAAACATCCGGCCAGGCTCCACAGTAGGAGAACCAAAAAAAAGAAGTACCTTAATCCCATTATTTTTCCCACAAAAATGCGTCTTAAAAAATTGTTAAAATTAAAGAATGCTTTCAAAAAAGAACGAACAATACATCAAATCTCTGTCGCTCAAGAAGTTTCGTCAAAAATATAATAATTTTATTATTGAAGGTGACAAAATGGTCAGTGAATTATTAGTACAGGTGCCCAATCAAATTGAGCGGATTTTCGCTTTATCTTCTTGGATTAACCAATACGACCAAAAACTGAAAAAAATAGATGTTTCCGTACAAGAGATTAACGACCGCGAGTTGAAAAAAATTTCCTCCCTGAAAACGCCCAATCAAGCATTGGCGGTCGTTCAACAATGGGAACCAGACTTTCAGCCTACTCAACTCGAAGGTGGATTGTCCTTGTATTTGGATGGTATTCAAAATCCAGGCAATATGGGTACGATCTTAAGGACGGCCGATTGGTTTGGTATCGATTGGGTGGTTTGTTCTCCAGATTCGGTAGATCGTTTTAGTCCAAAGGTGGTACAGGCCACGATGGGTGCCTTATTTAGTGTAAAATCTGTGCGTAGAAAATTTGAGGATTTAACCCATAAAAAATTGAATTTGCCGATTTATGGTGCTATCTTGAAGGGAGAAGATTTGTTTCGCACCACCCTTAAACAACAAGGCCTGATCATAATTGGTAATGAAGGCCAGGGAATCAGATCTGAAATCCTTCCTTTTGTGGATCACCCCATTTCCGTCCCCGCCCACCACGAGGTCCGAGGAACGGAATCCCTGAATGCTGCGATTGCCACGGCAATTATTTGTGCCAAGTTTAGGGGAGCCAGCGCTGCCCCTACCTCCTAAAGGGGAACCTCCGCCCATAGGATGCTAACAGGGATGAGTCTTTAATGAAATAGTTATTTACCAAAATTTGTACTATGCTTAATCAGCCACTAGATTATCAGGAAAACAAAAAAATAGCAAATCCAGAAGTAGACCGGCTGCGAAAAATCGGTCAGTTTCTAGAGGTAGCACCGATTTTAATACTCAGTATTGGAATGTTGATGCAAACACAGGGGCTTCCCTCTTGGCGTTCGGTTATTTTATTAGGAGGCGGCGTTTCAGTAGCCATCTATACTATCTTTTCTTATTTCATGTTTCAGTTGGAAAGATACACTACGATAGAATTTACACTGGGTTTATTTTCTGCCATTCTTTTTCCGATTGGCGTCAGCGGTATTTTATTTCCAGAGATTGCGGAAAATTTCGATTTTATGACTTACTGCCTTTATGGTTGTGGTGCATTATTCTCTGTTAGTTTAGTTTTATTTATTTGTAATATTAGGGACGATCGAGCTAGTATTTTTTATCGAAGTTTGATTGCGCGGGTGATGGTTTTTGGGGCGATTTTGTTGAGGTTGTGGTATTAGTTTTTGAGTCTCCTTTAATAAGTCTATTTCTTGCAAGACGCCGATATTTTTCAACTTGTAAATCTCTTATCACAAAGGTAATATACCTTTAAAACACGCTGCGAAACCAATACGTGTTCGGTTAGACATCCTCACAAAAAAACCTATATGTCATAGCCGTTATTCCTTTGGCTGACAAAACCATTCAAACACTTTTTAAATTTTATGGTAACAAATGAACTAGCACGTCGCTTTATGAAATGGTTATGTTATTTCAGTCAGTAATGAGTAGTTCCATAATTTCCATCCCGCAAGAACGTATCTAAACGAAGACGGCAGCCTGCGGTAGGCAGGTCTAAACAAGCAGGGCATGCTGGGCAGAAACAAAAAAACGCCGGCCTCCCAAGAAGTCGACGTTGCACACACAACACGTTTTAAAAAGTATCTTATCTCAAGACGGTCACATCTCCATGATAGGCTTTGGTATAACCATCCACAAATTCAATTTCAAATCGGTAAACAAAGACGGCAGGATTAACGGGCTTTCCTTGGAAAGTACCATCCCATCCGTAGTTGGGGTCATTGCTGGAGAAATTTTCTGCTGAGTAAACCAATGCTCCCCAGCGATTAAATATTTTCAGATTTTTTACACGGACTACCTCTGGTCCTCCGTAGATCATAAAGACATCATTCTCTCCGTCCAAATTGGGTGAGAAAGCATTAGGGACATAAACCGCACGTTCTTTATTTACATTGACGATAAATTCTTCGGTGGTACTACAACCATTAGGCGTTATAACCGTCAATCGGTATTGTGCCGTATTCAGTGGTTGTAGACTTTGAATCAGGCAGCTATCGCAGAATAAAGAATCACCCGCAATTTCCCATATAAAGGTATCAATGGGTTGATTTAGTTGAGGATTAATATCTAGGGTTTCACCCAAATTAATTTCATTAGGTAAACCAAGATCTAAGGTCAACTCTTCTGGACTACTTATATTTACTTCGCTGGTTGTTTCACAGCCGTTAGCATCCTGAATCATTACCTGATATTGTCCGGGTGGTAGGCGGAAATACTGCATCTGATCAGTTAAAGGTCCGTCACCAATCGCGGAAAGGTAAGGAGCGGTTCCGCCAATAATGGTATCAATGATTATTTGTCCATCTTCTTCTCCAAAACATTCCGGATCAATAATTTCCAAAACGATATCGATTTGATCCAATATCACTTCAGTAACTAACAAACTATCACAACCAAATTGATTTACAAAGAAGGTGGTATCACTCCTCAGTTCCGTCGGATCACAAGTCGTCGTCGTAAATTTAAAAATGGAAGAAGGCAACAAGGTGGTATTGGTAACTAAAATACTATCACAACCAAATTGATTGATAAACGTATCTCGGACCATTCCCGCAGCAGCCGGATCACAGGTAGTTAATTCGATTGTTTCGATTGACGATGGTAGTAAATCTGTCTGTGTAATAATAATACTATCACAACCCATCGTGTTTTGAAAAACATCTACTACCCTGCCTGTATCAAGTGGATTACAAGAAGTTAAGAAAATAATTTCTTCAGAACTATTCAACAAACTAGTCTCGGTAATCACTAAACTATCACAACCAAAACTATTGATTAACTCTTCTCGAACTAAACCAGTGTCGAGTGGATTACAAGAAGTCAGATTAATAAATACAGTGTCGGATGGTAATAAAGTTGTGTTATAAATAATGGTGCTGTCCTGTCCCGTACTGCTGTTAATCGTTAAAGTATCACTACCTGCCTGCAACGGATCGCAAGTTGTGTCTAAAACCAATGTTGTATCTAACATACAATTCATCAAACTCACC
>CAZYAC010000300.1:0-6618 GCA_964645475.1 uncultured Saprospiraceae bacterium
ACTCCTGTGTCCAGAATAAATCTATTTCAATAAAAAATGCGAAAAATAAAATTAATAAGAAAATACCAGGCAGCAAATTGCTTAATAAGGCCATGGTATCTTTTCTTTTACCCGTCGTAGTTTCTTTCGTTTTAAAATGTAAAAAAGTTAGGACACCGAAGCCGACCACGAAAAAGGCGTTTAATAAAAAACCAGCATTGAGAATCGGTAGCACAGTTTCTATTTTATTATGGAAAAGACTTACTCGACCCTCTCCCCAAGATAATAACAAACCACCAAGCGAGAGCACCATTCCGACGTAGGACATATTTTCGTAGAAACCAATATTCTGTTTGCGAGCAATCCAAAATAAGAGTACCGCTTCCGCCAGCCAGATCATCGGCACCCAATTGCCATCGAGCTGAACCGGAACAGCAATCGTAATAAAAACCAATACCAAACCAGAGATGAGGTAAAACAAACTTTTATCCGCTAAACGGTAATTATAAATCAACGCACTGACTCCAAAATGGATCAACGCATTGAATAAGGTGAATAATCCAAGAAATTGGGAAAGGGATGCTGTTTGCGAAAGCACGAAATAACCTAAGCCATAAAAAGCAAAGGCATTGAGTAATACCAACGCTACATCGCTACGAACAAATTTTTCTCGTCGCCATAATTTATAGCCTAAGAAAGCTGCGTAAAACGTGATAAAATAAATTATGCCAAAGGTATAGGCAAGTGGCCGATTGGAAGATTGGTATCCTTCTCCTAGTACCCAAAAACCAAAAATCATATAAGTAATAAAAAAGGCCAGACGATACAATGCCTTCCAATACTTTTGGACAGATACACCCATCACTCCGATATTGATGATAGCCATATAGGTAAATAAGAAAGTAGTGTTTCCACTATCATTACTCAACAAAAAAGGAACTGCATAACTACCCACCAATCCTAACACCGCAATGATCTGCCGATTGTAATGCACCGCAGCAACCACCGTAAAAACAGTAAACACGGTCATCAGTCCAAAGGCAAGCGTTTGTGGAATCAGTCCATAAAAAGAATGGGCAAAGTAAGTCATAAAGTATAGAATCGTCACCGCCCCACTAATCAGCACCGCACTGAGTCGCTCGTAATCTTTTTTAAGTTTAATCGCCGTCACAATCATTCCAGCACCTAATATATATCCAAGGATAATCCGCGTCAACGGACTGATAAAACCATTGTTGATCGCATATCGTCCACCAATGGCTGCTCCCAAAACTAATACGAGTATTCCTATTTTACTAATCAGATTTTCACCAATAAATTTTTCAAAACTTCCCTGAATTTCCCAACGCTTCTTGGGCTTGATAGGTGTTTTTTTCGTAGTGGATTGAGGAGGTTTTATGGGCTTTGGAGGAACGGGTTCTGTCGGAGAATCCATGTGTACCGATTCGGGTGTGGGCGTGGGACTCACCGGTTCAGGGATCACAAGTGGATCGCTCATTGGATCATCAAGCACGGGTATTTCGGAGACCGATGGTTCGCCAAAATTGAGTTGATTCTTTACCATCTCTACCTCTCGACGCAGCTGATTTAACTCGTGCTGTACGCCGTCCTGTTTACGGTTTAGGGCATCCATTTTCGCCAATAACTGGCGTAGATAGGCTTCATTTAATTCCATAATTTATGGTTTTGCAGACTTTATTTTAAAATCTAAAGGGGTAAAGATGTATCGTTTCTTCGCTCAAAGTAGTAATTCTTAGACCAAATTAGGGGGTTTTATAGATGAACGGGGTGTTTTTGGGGGAAAAGTGAAATGTTTTATGGTTGATATTTAACGGTGGATTAAAATTGGGAACTTAGGAAAGGAAAGTATTTTTGTTTCTATACGTGGACGCCCGCCTGCCGACCAGCAGGTGTAAACGAAACGAGTAAAGAAACTAAATTTGAAAATTTAACGATTCATCCAACGGGTAGGACTTCGTTTTTGGTGAATAACTGCAAGTACTAAAATCACTTCTGGATCATGAACTTCGTAGATAAGAGAATAAGGAAAAGTAGGCAAAGGTGCTTTCCGCATTTCTTTATAGACAAGCGGAAAAAGGCGAGGATTTTCTGTAATATGATCGAGGATTGTATCAAGCGTTAGAAGAAGCTCTGCTCCGAGATTTGGTTTTTTAGATTCATACCATTCTAAAGCATCTTCCAGTTCTAACTCTGCAATCTGCAAAAATTCTATGCGATACTTCATGAATTCTTACGAATGAATTTTGCCTTTAATTGCTCCCAAGTAGCGGTTTTTGCTGTACCGTTTTTATAGCTGGCACTTCGTTTTTCTAGCTCCTCTTTCCAATCGTCAGAGAGCGCTTCACCGCCATTTTCTATATCCGTATCTTGCGCCACAGTGTCCAGAACATACTGCACAAAGAGGATGCGTTCTTGGGTGGAAAGGCTTCTGACAGCTTCTTTTAGTTTCTGAATGGTCATAATAGAAGGTTTATATGTACAACGTATTCTTATGGAATATAGTTCTTTTTGAGAAGATTTTCAAATATGGGGGACATATTATAGTATTGACGAGTGAGGTAAGAAAGGTGTTTTTATTTTTTTAGGTGAAGAGGTAAATAAGGAGAGGTTGTTTTTACTTTATTTTTTCAAGTAAAATTCAATCGCTTTTAAATCAATTATTTAGATAATTCTGTTTATTCTTTCTAAATAACAGCAAATCGTAATATATATGTACTTAAATTATCCCCCTTAATCTTTTAACTCTTGGAGATAATTCATTAGCCTTTATCGGTCGTCTTTCATTTGTTATTAGTTTAAAATAATTTTCCACAAGTTCAGACAAACTCTGACCATTCTCCTTGGCATATTCTTTTGTAATTTGAATAATTTCCTTTTCAATCGTCAATGTTAATTTGGTTTTCATAATGTCTTTTTGTTTAAAGAAACTTGTTTATTCCTACAAATCCAACACGTATCCATAGTCATTCGTTCAAATCATGTTGAATTAGAAGAAATATAGATAAATGGAGTGGTTTGGGGAATTAGGTCGTTTTATTAAAATTAAAAAAAGAAGGGATTTAATTTTTTAGTTTCCAATAATTATTTTCATCCGAATAAACAAGCACAATACCATCATTTTTGCTGTAATAAACGGTCGATTCAGGAACTCCATATCCAGCATATACTTGAGTATAACTACTCCCAAGAAGTATCGTATCCCCTATGAAAATCGCCTCTTGTAGAAAGTCGTTTCTATGTTCAGCTGAAACGGTGTTTTGATGAATACCAGTAATTATATTAAAGTTGACAGGAAAATTGTTTGCGAAAGGAAAAGTGCCACTAATAAACAAATGGTCATACACTCCAATTAAATCTAAATTCGAATTATCTTCAAAAGCTGTTTTCAGATCTACATAAAATATTTGTCTACCACTATTATCTTGAAAGGATATTTGTTCTCTAAATATCTTGTAATATTCATGTTGTTTATCAAAAGTTCCTTCGTCACAAAGCGTTCTTACAATCATTCTTGTTTCCTCTATTGATTTATCACTCCTTACTGACAAAACGTGTTCTCCTCCATCTTGGTCGACGAAGGTTAAGATGTCTTCATCTTGATAAACAAAAAATTCTCGAGTTTCATCTAAGATATTGAATTCACCAATTTCTATACTCAAGCCACAATCTCCACAGGAGGTAGTTAAGACAAATAATAAAAGGGTGGATAGGTAAAGTATATATTTCATGATTTCTTTTTTTAAATAACGTTCTGTTGGTAGCTTTAGCTGCCAATGAATACTGTATGTGCTTAGAATGAAAGGTTGGGATTTTGGACAATTTATTTATGAACGTCCAATACTGTTTAAGTTCAAAAAAAAACTTACTATTTTTATATTTTTAAAGAAAAAACCAAAAAACATACAAGATTCGAAATTTAGTATAAGGGGTTAAAGCAGTTTCCGACTTACCTTTGCAATATTGAAGTTGTACAAAAACTAAACAGCATTAAAATGAATACGAAAGAATTTGGCAAACAGGGATGGACTCCCGAAAGATTAGGAGATTTAAATGGTAAAATATTCCTCATAACAGGTACTACCAGCGGTACAGGATTTGAAGCGGCAAAAATATTGCTATCAAAGGGAGCAAAAGTGGTAATGCTAAATCGTAACCCGAAAAAAGCAGCAAATACGATCGCAACTTTGAAACAAGTGCTTGGTGATGATATAGATGTGTCTAATATACGTATGGATTTGGCAGAACAAGCTTCCGTGAGAAAAGCTGCTGAAGAAGTTCTTACAAAGGTTCCTAAAATCGATGCGTTGATGTGTAACGCTGCTATTGCCCAAGTACCAAAACAAACGATTACCGTTGATGGCTTTGAAAGTCAGCTTGGTGTAAACCACTATGGTAATTTTTTACTACAAGCGCTGCTTTACCCACGAATTGAAGCATCCAATGGACGTATTGTAACCGTAGGGAGTATGGGATATAATTTAGGTATTAAAACCATACAGTTTGACGATATGAACTGGGATAAAAACTACAACGCTAATAATGTATATAGCCAAAGTAAATTAGCACAGATTATGTGTGTCTACGAATTGCAGGACCGATTGAAGAAAGCAGGCAAGACCAATGTCAAAGTTTATGCTTGTCACCCAGGTGCTTCCTCTACTTCTTTAATCACAACCAGCGGGAGTTTAATGTTGCGGTTTATATGGAAATTAATGACATTGACACCAATGGTGCAATCGGCTGAAAAAGGTTCGTATCCAATGTTGATGTGTGCCACAGAACCAAATCTTGATCAAGCTGGTTTTTATGGTCCTACTGGACGAAGTTATTGGACTGGTCCTGTTGGCGAATGTAAACTAGAACCGCATGCAAAAGACAAAGCTGTCATGAAAAAACTTTGGGAATTGTCAGAAAAGGCAACCGATTGCAAGTGGAATTTTTGAGCGCTTGGATAAAAGTAACTATTCAGCATCAAAACATTTTTGCCACTAAGGTACAAAGGACACTAAGTTTTTCTTTAGAGGTAATAATCAATTTAATTAGTCTTTGTGATCTTCTTTTTCGTTACAAAGGGTAAGAATTTAAAATTAGTGGTGAATAGTTACGTTAAAAAATCTTTAAAACATAAAACATGGATATTCTAAAAACAGCAACCGATTGGGCAAAAGCCGAACTTTTTTCAACTCCATTTTTCATGCTTTTCGGCGTCTTATTTATGGTGGCAAGTGTGGGGTATTGGCAATTGGGGAAAACCGAGATGGCAAGAGCCTATATTATTCCCACCTTAGTAGCAGGTGCTTTACTCTTTATCATAGGATGTGGATTATTTTTTACAAATAAGTCAAGAATTACACAGTTTGAAACTGCCTACAAGAGTGATGCATCAGCTTTTGTAGCATCAGAACTTGCCCGTGCCGAAGCTACCTTAAAGGAATATCAAACGATTGTTTTTAAAGTAATTCCGATAATTATCACGGTCTGTGCCCTCGTTATGCTATTCATTGACAAACCTATTTGGCGGGCAAGTATGATTACAATTATGGCAATGATGGTAGTTATTTTATTGATTGACGGTACCGCTCATGCCAGAATCGACGCCTATCATAAACAATTGTTATTAGTAGAAAAACAAGGAAGGAATTAATTTAATTACTTTCAATAATTATTGAAAGTTCAATAACTTTATGCTATATTTGTTCTTAGATAGAAGATCCGTCTTACTAATATTCTAAACTAATTAGCTATGCTTCGATCCAATAAACTTTTAATTGATAACTATTGTCCAATGTGTCGATTGTACGCAGCAGGTTTTGTAAAAACAGGTTGTATGGAGTCGGAAACGATTGCACCCTACCAAACCGTCTCAGCTGATATCCTAGGCGATACAGATTTAGAACGAGCGAAGACAGAGATTGCCTTACACGATACGACCACAGGAAAAACACGCTACGGAGTGGATGCAATGATTCACATAGTGAGTCATTCCCGTCCAATGCTCAACCAGTTCCTCCGTAGTTTTATAATCTATCAAATCTTAAAATTCGTTTACAAATTCATTACCTATAATCGACGCGTCTTATATCCTTCTCAAGAAAAAGAAACAGATAGAAAATGTATTCCAGCCCGTCATCACGGATTTAGAATATTGCTGATTTTTCTATCACTGCTTCTTTTGACTAGAGCGGCCTACCCTATCTATGCATTAATTGGAATGTTGTCGCTCCATTGGTATTTGTTGATTACAGGCATTTCCGTTCTTCTTTTCTTTATCGGTAATTTCAGTAATCACGATTTAAATCACCGAATGGATTTTTGGGGAAATATGGCAACGATGGGATTATTGAGTACGATAGGAATTTGGCTGATTTATAATTTAAAAATGATTGGACTTTTAGGTACCATAACCAATAGTCATTTATTTTTAGGTGGTTTGATGGTATTGATGATTTTAGAAGGGAGGCGAAGGGTGAGGATTTTAGATAATCAAAATTCTTCAACCTAAATTATTTTCGTTTTACGGGTGAACGCCGGCAGGCAGGTGTAAACGAGCAGCTCTAAAAACTAAACTTCACCCCAAACTGCGCTCGCCATCTTGAGTTCTGTAAATCAATCATTTGC
>CAZYAC010000301.1:0-6606 GCA_964645475.1 uncultured Saprospiraceae bacterium
TCTCCCGAATCAAGTTCGGGACATGTCCTGCGAACTCTGCGAGAAAAACACTTTTCAGAGCAAACTCAATAATGAATAATATCTTTTTTAACATTGTTTTGATATGATGATTTAATTGAAATTGATTTTTGTATTTCTAGCTTAAAAAAATTAAAATTATGAGAATAGTTATTGTACTTAGTCTAAGTTGCTTTCTGGTTTTATCTTCGGTTTTTGCTCAAGATACTTTTTCAATAGTAGCGGTAGATGAAGCGACCGGAGAGGTCGGATCTGCAGGTGCTTCCTGCTTGGATGATTCACAGTTTCCGGGATCGGGAGGAGCGTTTATTATTTCTGATATTTTACCCGGGCGAGGTGCTATTCACACCCAATCTTTTTACCTAGCTGGTAATCAGAATAATGCCCGACTACGAATGGAAGCAGGTGATAATCCAGACGAGATTATTACTTGGCTGGTACTTAACGATGTCCAAGGAAATAATAGCCAAAGACAATACGGCATCGTGGATTTTGATGATAATGGAGTGGGACGGGCCAAAGCATTTACGGGATTAAATTGTCTAGATGTGAAAGGCCAACGAGTGGGATCTAATTATGCCATTCAAGGAAATATTTTAATATCAGTAGCGATTTTGGATTCTATGGAAACTAGATTTTTGAATTCCACCGGAACCCTTGCTGAGCGGTTAATGTACTCACTGCAAGGCGCCAATGTGCCTGGTGCGGATTCCCGATGTTTGAACGAAGGTGTTTCTTCCTTATCGGCTTTTGTACGAGTAGCGCGACCTGATGATGAAGAAGATAATCTCTATTTGGATTTAAATGTTCCACTTACCGCTTTTGGCGTAGAACCGATTGACGAATTGCAAACTTTATTCGATGCTTGGTTATTGACTTCTGTGACGGAAGACGAAGAAATTGCCAATTCGATTCGAATTTTCCCAAACCCTGCTACGACCATGATTGAAATAGATTTAGGGTTGGAAACACCGAACGATCAGACTTATGTAGAGCTATATGCGGTTAATGGAAAATTGGTCAAAACCGAAAAATTAATCCAGTCTAGAACAGAACTGGAATTATCTGCTTTAGCGGAAAACAATATGTATTTCTACCGGATTGTAAAAAATCAAAAAGCGATTGCCAACGGTAAGTTTATTAAACTTAAGTAGATGAAAATTCTAATTTCCTTTATTAGATTTATAGCTATTTGCCCGTCAACTAACCAGCTAATTGCTAAAAAAATACTTTCTGAAAATGTTATACATTCAAATAAATTAAAATAAATGTCCTCACTTAATGTACCTCGTATGGCCGATATGGCCGCTGCTGGAAAGAAACCAGAAATCCTTTTTTGGGTAGGCTGTGCTGGTAGTTTTGATGCTCGTGCACAAAAAGTAACCCGGGCTTTTTGTAAAATTCTTAATGAAACGGGTGTCGATTACGCGATTCTAGGAAAGGAAGAAAGTTGCACAGGTGATCCGGCCCGAAGAGCAGGAAACGAGTTCGTCTTTCAAATGACCGCTCTGCAAAATATCGAAACCTTAAATCTTTATGAAGTAAAAAGAATTGTTACTGCGTGTCCACACTGTTTTAATGTTATTAAAAATGAATATCCTGCGCTGGGAGGAAATTATGAAGTAGTCCATCATACACAGTTTTTACAAGAATTAATTGATAATGGAAAACTAAAAATCGACGGTGGTGCCTTTTCTGGAAAAAAAATAACTTATCATGATAGTTGTTATCTCGGACGAGCCAACGATGTCTACGAAGCACCTCGAAGCCTGCTGCAAGAATTAAATAATGAGCTAGTTGAAATGAAGCGGTGTAAATCCAATGGTTTATGTTGTGGTGCAGGAGGTGCCCAGATGTTTAAAGAAAACGAGCCTGGCGATAAGCGAATCAATATTGAAAGAACAGAGGAAGCCTTAGCTACTGGTGCTACCATTGTGGCAGCTAATTGCCCTTTTTGTTTGACGATGCTTTCCGATGGAATGAAAGCCAAGGATAAACAAGAAGAAGTGATGGTTTATGATTTAGCAGAACTAATAGTCAATAATAAAGGTTGGGAATAGAAAGACTATTGGCCCTCTTTTATTACCTCTAAAAAAAAAAGCATAAGATTTGTTTTCTATAAAATAAAATTATGCTTAATTGTTTAACTTAAATGATTTACTAACTATTTAAACGATTCAACAGTTCAACAAAAAAAATGACCGCACCAACACATACTTTTTCGGATCAAAGCCGCCTTTGGATTTACCAGAGTGGGCGTGAATTTGACGAAACAGAAATAGAAAAAATCAATGAACATTTAAAGCAGTTTGCGGAAAAGTGGGTAAGTCACCAGCACCAGTTGATCGCTCATGGAGAAGTGTTGCATGGGCGTTTTGTCGTATTAATGGTGGACGATGTGCAAGGTAATGGAGCGAGTGGATGTAGTATCGATACTTCCGTAAAATTTGTACAGGAATTAGGCAAAGCCTATCAAACAGATCTTTTTAACCGCCTCGAATTTGCGTATTTTGAGGAAGGATCGGTAAAAGTGATTCATAAAACCGAATTGCCAGCCCTTTTTGCTAGTGGAGTTATCACAGAGCAAACCCTCTTTTTTGACAACCTAGTAAAGAATAAAGGGGAATTAAAAGAGCGATGGATGGTTCCTTTAAAAGACAGCTGGCACCGCCGTTTTGCTGGATAATTTTTTATAATTTATCTGTCTCTATAAACTTATCTCAAACCTTTTGCGTTATTCTGTTACAACCAATAAGAGTAGATGTTAAAGAAAGTAAAAAAATGGCTAGGTATTGAAGGGGTCAAACTTGAATTGATCCTGCCTGAAGAAGTAGATCTTTCTTCTGGTAAACTGGTTGGAAAAATCCAATTTTATTCTATGCACGAACAGACGGTTTCTCGGTTGAAAATCAAGTTGGTGGAACGGTATTCCAGAGGTCGAAAAAATGAAAAAGTCACCGACGAATATGAACTGGGAGAGATTGATATTGACAAACAGATTCAGATACCAGCTGGAGAAATCATAGAGGTAGAATTTAAGCTGCCTTTCCAAGTGGTCAAATCCGAAATGGATACCCTCGAAGATAAAAATTTTGTCTTAGGAAAATTGGTCAAAACAGCCAAATGGATCAGCGGTGTTCAGTCAGAATATCGAGTAGAAGCAGAAGCGGATGTTATTGGGACACCATTGAATCCTTTCGATAAAAAATATGTACATATCGTTTAGGGTAATTAATAATGAATAATCTTTTAATGAATAAAGTCTAATGCCTTCTATCCTAATTATACGATAGAAGGCATTATTAATTTTTCATTACCACATTCTTCCTTCTTACTGTTCTTTCATCTTCGCTTGTTGTTCCTCAAATTGCTTAATAATTTCCTCATCAGATTTTCCAAGATTTTCCAATAAGAATTTAGTGTCATCTGCAAATTCGTCTTGCGGATGCTTTGCAATAAATTCCTCATATAAAGCTTTGGCTTTATCGAATTGCTGCATTTCGCTATCGAGGGTAAATGCCTTTAGAAACATGGCTTGTGGAGCCTTCGAATAACTATTAAAGTCTTTATAAATCTGATCGTAGATAGCCAGTGCTCGATTATATTTTTTGATCGAACGAGCGGTTTCCGCTGCTTGGAAAAGATATTTGGCTGCGTTTGGGTCTTTGGGCGCTTTGGTAGCATAGGACTGACAATATTGAATGTATTCCATTGCTTTTTGGGAATCAAATTTATTATCTTTTTCATTATAAATCTGATTGCGGGTTTCTTCGATTTTTTTACCCAAGGTTGTTGCATCCATAGTTTCTATCGAAGGTGCTTTGGCACTATCTGTTTGGCAACTTGCCAGTAAAACAACACTTAATAATAATACAAATAGTATTCTCATTTTAATATTTATTTTTTTGGTGGAAATAAAGTATTGAACAATTTATTCTTTAGAAATTGTTCTTTTCGTGTAAATTTGAGTCTAAAGAAGGACAGTAGATTAGCGTATGTTTAAAATCTATCCTATTTTATACCCCAACAAATTTAATTAATTTTATAAAAGAAATCACTTTTAATCTTTGAAATGTTTGATTTGAATAAATTATCTATCTGATCAAACATCTTCTTTTGTGGTATTCAAATCGAAAAAATCATTAAAAATATTCTTATGCAAACTCTTTTTCGTTGTTTTTTACTGTTTGCGGTCGTCAGTTATTGTACGGCTAGTTCCTGTTCTAGTAAGTTGAAAAAGGATTATGTCTCCAATGTAGCACCGATTATTCCTGCGGATTTACCAACTGAATATGCTTCTACACGTGGAAAGTCTCCTTGCAATGACCGAATGAACTACGTACCTGATCCGGAATTTTTGGATCATACACCTGAGAAAAAAATCAGGGTAAGCATTCATTATATGCTATCCGAGAAGGTAAAGAATAATTTTGACGAATCGGATGGGTATAAATTTGCCCGTCAGATTATTTATCATTGTAATAAATATCTTAAGGATAATTTAAAAATGAAACTGCCAGTCGGAAATAATACACCACAGTTACCATTGAGATATTCTTATGCGCTAGACATCGATCGTTCTACACCAGATGGGCACGCAATCTATTTTCATCGAGATGATGATTTATATCATTTTAATGGGACCAAGTCTAGAGACAAAAATTATGGAAGTCGTGAAGTATTCAAAAAATACGGTAAAAAGAAAGGAGAAGTACTCAATATTTTTATGATGGAACCGCACCTTGACAGCCTTAAATCTTCTACCTTTTCAGTTACTGGAAGAGGTGTTGCGTTTGGTGACTGGATAAAACTTACGGCGGTCTATCAGAATACCCGAGATACAACTATTAGCGCCAAAGGGACCAAACATGTCTATGGTCGTTATGCTCAACAACGTACCCTCAATCATGAAATTGGACATTGTTTGGGGATGGCCCATTCTTGGAGAAGAGATGGTTGTGATGATACACCGGAACACGCTAATTGTTGGGGCTTAACGGGTAAACCTCCTTGTGATGGCAAAGCTATTTCAAATAATATGATGGATTATATTCCAGTGGCTCAGTCGGTAACACCTTGCCAAATTGGTACGGCCCATTGGACGATGTCGAATAAAAAACGTAAAGTACGAAGTTGCCTGAAAAAGACTTGGTGTTCCTTTAATAAAGATAAGACCATTGAAATAAAACAAGATCACGAGTGGAACGGTGCCAAAGATATTGAAGGACACTTAGTCGTCATGGATGGTGCTACGCTTACATTGCGCTGCCGTCTTTCTTTACCCAAGTTGGCGAAAATCATTGTCTATCCAAAAGGAAAATTAATCCTTGATGGTGCTACCCTCGAAAATGATTGCGGCGAAAACTGGGAGGGTATTGAGGTTTGGTCTTTCGGTGATGATAAAGGAGAGGTAGTCTATTTTAATTCTCCCACCATTAATAATGCAAAAAATAAGATAACGGTGTTGTAGTTTATAAGTTATGCTCGAAAATGTTGTTGCCCAATTTTTAGAAAATTCTGAAAAATATCATATTCGTACTTACGGGAATGGTCACATTCATGACACCTACCGAGTTGAACATAAAGAAACTGGATCGCCTGATTATCTTTTGCAAAAGATTAATCAGAGGGTTTTTCCGGAACCTAAAAAGTTAATGGAAAATATAGTCATTAGCACGAAGTTTCTTAAATCTAAAGCACCTGATGCTGACCAGTTGACAGTGATTACTACGCAAAACGGAACTCCTTTTTTTGTGGATGAAGCGGGTGAGTTTTGGCGCATGTATGCTTTTTTTTCCGACCTAATTTCTTATGATTTACCGGATGAGAATCCAACGATTGCCTTGTTTCAAATAGAAAGTGCCGGTCGAGCCTTTGGTCAGTTTGTCGGGGATTTGCGAACACTAGAAATTGATCGTATCTATCCTGTGTTACCTGATTTTCACCGGGTCACTTGGCGATTAAAACAACTGCAAATGGCTATTCAAGAGGACCTTGTGGACCGAGTCGATACGGTAGCGCAGGAGATTTTGGTGGTAAAAAAACTGATCCCTAAAATGACCTTACTCGACGGCTGGCTAGATATGGAAATGATTCCTCGTCGGATTACCCACAATGATACAAAGTTCAATAATGTACTATTTGACCAACACCACGAGGCGAGGGTGGTTATTGACCTAGATACGATTATGCCCGGTTGTATCCACTTTGACTACGGAGATGGACTTCGGACTGCTGCGGTTACGGCGGCTGAAGACGACGTGGAACGGGTCAACGTCGATTGGGGGCGGTACGAAGCTTTCCATCTGGGATATCTCTCCGCCACCGAAGATTGGTTGACACCTTTTGAGCTTGAAACCCTTCCCTTGGCTGCTCCCACACTAGCCTATATCATGTCCGTCCGATTTCTCACGGATTACCTTCGTGGTGATCTGTATTATAAAATTAACGACCCCCAACAAAACCTGCGGAGAGCACAGGCGCAGTTAAAATTAGCCCAGCTTTTCCTGTTAAAACCATAGGAAATTCAATGACAAATTCAATATCAAATTCAAAGGTAGTAGTAATGATAATGGTTGTTTATTTGGA
>CAZYAC010000302.1:0-6592 GCA_964645475.1 uncultured Saprospiraceae bacterium
TAAACTAGAATTTCTGTGGAAAAGAGGGGTAAAGTAGTCTTATTTTTAGAGAAAGCTGAAACTAATGCTTTTTTTTTAGTTCTTCTGCTTTTTTCCCAATAGAATGAAACCAATTTTTATGGTGATTTCTTTGCTAACTCAAAATTAGGACGCATAAATAAAAAAAAGATACCTCCAACTGGGAGCTATCTTTTATAAGTACCTTGGCATAGGTTCGCTTAATTTTATAAGCATTTTTTTAAATCATGAATTGAAAGAACAGGAACTTCCTTATTCTTTCTGTTCTTTCTCGAAAGGAGAGATCCAGGACTTCTTAGCCATTATGGCTTTCACTTCTTCGTATGATAATGGATAAAAGTCATGACAATCTACTCCGATATCAAAACTAAGTCGATCTTCTAGATCTGGTAAGCTACCGTGACTATGTCCATATAAATGCCAATTACCTCGATAACTTCCTCGCCAAACGCGCATGGCATAGTGGAATAAAATAATTCGTTGGACGCCGTTTTGGCAGTCGGGATCTTTGACCTTAAGTTCGTGATAGTCTTTTATCCAAACGAATTTATTTCTATTTTGAATCGCGGATCCTTCATGATTGCCAGCAATTAAATGAATTTTTCCATTTAGTTGATCGATAATAGTTGCTAGATTTTCTTTATAAGTCAATCCAAAATCGCCAAGATGATAAACAATGTCTTTTGGTTTTACTTTTTGATTCCAACGATCGATCATGACCGCATTCATTTCTTTTGCGTCGGTAAAAGGTCTATCACAAAACTTGATAATGTTCTCGTGACCAAAATGATGGTCCGAGGTGAAAAATAGGTTACTCATAATGCTAAATAATTTTATTGTTATTAAAAATTTATTCACTTATAAAGAAAGTGAATCGTCCTATAACTATGTAAAAAATTATTTAGTTCCATATTCAGAAAAAAATTAGGTAACTTCTTCTTTAGTTGTCTTACCTTTTAGCTGATCGACTTTATCGGCGATCCATTTACTGTTTAGTTTGGGAGATAAAAAACTAGTTTCGTCTCGACCTAAGGTATAATGTACTTGCTGGACTCCAGCGGGTGCATAATTTAAAATTAAATCAGATAAAAGATTATAGGCACCTCTTGTTTTTCCATGCCCTAAATCGCCATAAGTGACGGAAGCAAAATTGCTACAGTCTACTAACTCATTGGTATGATTCAAATAAGATTGACCAGCAATAACTTGACAACCTGCTGAAAAATTTGTTTTACCAATGCCAGACCAATGGATATTAATTGTTGGATTAGGTGCTGCATCTAGTCCGCTGATTAAATCCACTAAGTCAAAAGCTTGGTTGACATTTCGATCTCTAAAAACTAAAACGCCATTACTAGCAGGGCGCAACGCTTGATATACTTTATGGGCTTGGGAAACCTTATGCCATCCAAACGTATACAAATGCTGACCTTCCGTCAAAAATGGAATGTCGGTTCTACTTGCCATGCCTGGATTTGGATCCGTAGAACCCCAAAAATAAAATACCATTCCATGAATCAACAAGGCAAAAAGATCATCGTTTTCACGCCGTCCTCCTACTTCATCTTCTTGGTTTCGACGAATACCTACCAGATGGATTTGGTCTTGAGAAACGTTCCAATCTCCAACAGGTCGTGTATCTGATTTTTGAGGAAAATTTACCGTCATTTCTATGATGGGATGATTGTTAGATAGGTAAAACTCTTTGGCAGAACGGAGCAATTCTATCCATTCCAAGTAACTTTCTGAAGGTTGATCTTTGAATCGATTCCATTGACAAACATACTCGGGCGTTCCCATTCTTTCGGATTTCCATTCTTCAATATATTTCCAAGTGTTGGGACCTGCAATTCCATCGGGTTTTCCGATACCGGCCTTTTGATCAACTGTGCGGACATATTCCTGGAAAAGCCGTAATCCCGCTAAGGTTCGATATCCAAAGACCCCATCAATTTGGCCAGTTGGCATAAACCCTGCATTCTGTAGAAAGGTTTGCAAAGTGCGGACATGCTCACCATCAATTTCATTAAAAGGACGCCATTGATGATTGCCCTCATCTCGGAAGGCTAGTTTGTTTTTCATGGCTTCGGTCATGAAAGGATGATAGGGGGTCAAAAATTCAGAAGGATTAGTGGGAACTTGGCCAAGGTCGGTGGCGCCTAATTTGAGCGTTTTCATATTGGTTATGTTTTGTGAACTAGATTGGAGTTTTCTCAATTATTCTTAGACCATAGAAAGTCAAACAAGTGCTGAGTGTTCCTAAAGGTAAAAATTAATTTCCACTTTCAGTAATTTCAGAAATAAAATCCACAGTTCGCCATTCCGACCATGCATATTTTTTTCCAGACCAACTAAAACCAACATGACCGCCACGTTCACTAATTTCTAAATGAAAATAGGGATTAATTTCAGCTAAATCTTTTGGGAAGCATGAAGGTGTTAAAATAGGATCATTCAAGGCATTAACTAATAAAGTAGGAATAGAAATTCCAGCGATGAAATTATTAGCTGAACCATTAGTATAAAAATCTTTGGCGTCTCGATATCCATTGATTGGTGCACTATATCGATTATCAAATTCAGACCATTTATCAAAATTATTAATATTTGAAACGTCAATCTGATCTGGGAATTGAAGTGCTTTTTGTTTTATTTTATCGGACAACATTCGGTGAAAACGCTTCCGATAAAAGGACAAAGTTGGTTCATCCAATTTACGAACGCTTTCATGTAAATCCGTTGGAACGGAAAAGGTGACAGCACCTTTTACATTCGAGGAAACAGTCTTGCCTTCTTGTCCCAAATAATTTAAAATAATACTTCCACCCATACTAAATCCGACCAAAAAGACTTCTCGGTAAGGAAGCTCTTTATGAACATACTCAATAACTTCTTTTAAATCTCCAGTTTCTCCGTGGTTGTATAATCGAAGATGCCGATTCATTTCTCCACTGCAACTACGACAGTTCATGGCCAATATGTCGAATTGATTTTTGGAAAGATAAGCTGCCATTCCTTTCATATAATGTCGATCAGTATTTCCTTCTAAACCATGCACAAGAATGGCAAGTTTTTGGTTCTTGTTTTTTATCCAATCAAGGTCTAGAAAATCTCCATCGTTTAATTCAAGTCTTTCTCGTTGATAGCGGATGCCACGAACCCTTCTAAAAATAGCTGGGAAAACGGTTTCCCAATGACCAGTTGGTAAATAAAAGGGTGCATGGTGATAACTTGATGAAACTAATGGCATATTATGTTAAAATAAATTCGAAGGAATGTGCTTTGGAAACAAAGTATTTAGGCACACAAAGAAACTTAATTATCAGAGTTTGTCCAAATTTTTATAATTGCAGCCAATTAATGGGACTTTAGGCAAACTCTTAATACATTTGCAGCCAATTCGATTTTGCAATGAAATTTTAATGAGGTCCTTTAATTAAAACTTAAAACACAAATCACATGAAGAGCATTCTGATCAAAAATGCACGGATAATTAACGAAGGAAAAATCACAGCCGGAGACATTTACGTAAAAAACGGAAGAATCGAAAAAATAGGTGGAGTAATTGATCTTGAAGCGAATATTATTTTAGACGCAACCGGTAAATTCGTAATGCCCGGCATTATAGACGATCAGGTACATTTTCGCGAACCGGGACTTACCCATAAATCGGATTTATATACCGAACCTCGCGCCTCTGTCATTGGAGGTACCACCACTTTTATGGAGATGCCCAATACGAAGCCTCCTGCGGTCACACAAGAACGACTAGAAGAGAAATACATCACAGCCGCTCAAAAATCTATCGCGAATTATTCCTTTTTTATGGGCGCCTCAAATGATAATTTAGAGGAGGTATTAAGAACAGACCCAAGAACCGTTTGTGGAATAAAAGCTTTTATGGGATCTAGTACTGGTAATATGCTTGTGGACGATCCAGGGACCTTAGATGCCTTATTTTCACAAGCCCATATGTTGATCGCTACCCATTGTGAAGATGAGACTACGGTTCGTGGAAACATGGCGATTTATAAAGAAAAATATGGAGAGGAAGTGCCCATGGAGTTACATCCAGATATTCGCTCTGTGGAAGGTTGTCTTATCTCCTCGTCTTTTGCTGTGAATCTAGCTCGGAAGCATAATACACGTTTACATATCCTACATATTTCTACCAAAGACGAATTAGATTTATTTGAAAATAAACTTCCCTTGAAAGAAAAAAGAATTACTTCTGAAGTTTGTGTTCATCATTTATATTTTAATCGAGAGGATTATAAAAAATTCGGTAGTCAAATAAAATGTAATCCTGCTATCAAAGAAAGGGTTCATCAAGAAGCCTTGTTCCCGGCCTTATTAGATAATCGTTTAGATATTATCGCAACCGATCATGCACCACATACTTGGCAAGAAAAGCAAGGCAATTATTTTTCTGCTCCCTCTGGGGTGCCGCTGATTCAGCACTCTTTTAATGTTATGTTGGAATTTTATCACCAAGGAAAAATTAGTTTGGAGCGGATTATTGAAAAGATGTGTCATGCTCCAGCTGACTGTTTCCGAATTGAAGATCGAGGTTATCTCAGAGAAGGTTATTGGGCTGATTTAGTGGTTTTTGATCCACAAACCGAATGGCAGGTTAGCAAGGAACAATTAGCTTATAAATGTGGTTGGTCTCCATTTGAAGGTAAACGATTTAAAGGAAAAGTAGAGACTACCATTGTAAGTGGCCATCTAGCTTATCATCACGGTGTTTTGGATGATTCAGAAAAAGGAAAAAGAGTTTTGTTTAATCACAATTAGGTCTAGATTGATTATTAAAACGAATTGAAGATAATTTTTTAATTTTTTAACACGCTAGAAGAGGGCTAATAGCCAATAGCTAACTAGCCAATAGCAATAAAAGGAAAATATGAAACCAACATTAATTGTATTAGCCGCAGGGATGGGAAGTCGTTACGGTGGCCTTAAGCAGCTGGATGGTGTAGGACCGAATGGAGAAACCATCATGGATTTTAGCGTTTACGATGCGATTCAAGCTGGATTTGGTAAGGTAGTTTTTGTAATCCGTGAGCATTTTGCGGATGATTTTAAATCTAAAGTGACCAGTAGGTTTGCGGATAAAATCGAAGTAGTCTTTGCTTTCCAGGAAATCGATACACCAGTCGAAGGACTAACAGAAGTTCCTGACCGAACAAAACCTTGGGGAACAGCTCATGCCGTATTGGTAGCTGCACCTTACGTCCAAGAACCTTTTGCAGTCATCAATGCCGATGACTTTTACGGAGGTGCTGGGTTCAAAGAGGTAGCCCGTTTTCTGACGGAAGAAGTAAGTCCTACCCATAACGCATTGGTAGGTTATATATTAGGTAATACCTTGTCGGATAATGGAAGTGTCTCTCGTGGCGTTGCGGAGATGGATGAAAAGAAAAATATGATTACGGTGGTAGAACGGACTAAAATTGAGCGGGAGAATGGAAAAATCTATTTTACTGGTGACAATGGAAAAGTAGAATTAGATGCTGAATCGCTCGTGAGTATGAATTTCTGGGGATTCCATCCCTCGATTTTTCCGGTGATTCGAAAAATGTTTGTTGAATTTGTTAAAGAAAGGGGTTATGAACCGAAATCTGAATTTTTTATTCCCTTGGTGGTCAATCAACAAATCCAAGACGGAACTTGTACTTATAAGGTGCTGACTTCTAGAGATTTATGGCATGGTGTTACTTATCAAGAAGATAAACCTGGTGTGATGAAAGCACTCGCAGAAATGACGAATTATCCGGCGCCATTATGGGGTTAACCACCTACATAGGTGAAACAAAAAAACTAATTTGGAGTTTAATAGAAATATTGAACTCCATCTTAGTTTTTGGCACGCTTTTTACATAGAGAGAGGTATACATAACCAATTAGAAAATATTTAACCACATATACCATGAAAAATTCATTCTATACTATCTCTGCCCTAATTATTGTTTCACTTCTGGGCATTTCTTTCTACTTTACTTTATTCAACCTATTTGCTATTAGTCCTCTGTTGGGAGTTGCGATCATTGCAGCTTTAGGAGCCATTGGGTTTGTAATGGTCAATGACGAAGAGTTTATTGGAGACTATGATGAGGTTTCTGAAACTACATAAGAATAAATTTATCACTTTAAAATATTTTCGTGTTTTTTAGTTTGATTATTCTTGAGGTTTGGAATCCTGATCATCCTGCTGTTAGGCAAAGGTTGCTTAAAATAATTTCCTAGTACAACATAACGTACCATATATAATCCAAAAATTTCCATAAGAGTTAGGCTGTGGGATTCCATCCTCATAATTTAATCAAAGATTAACACGATATTCGGCGACCTCGTTTCCAGAAATGGAGACGGGGTCGCTGTGGTAGGGTGTACAAAATACTGGGTAAAAGTTGCGTTTAATTTGAGGCATTAAACAGAGAGTCATAGTTTTCGTATCTACACGTAGCCGTGTAAACGAGCATCGGAAATTTGGCTTTTCAATGAGGAAAACAGATGAATTGCGATGCCATTGAAATTGAAGTTGAAAAAAAGAGAATTTCGAACTTTCTCC
>CAZYAC010000303.1:0-3182 GCA_964645475.1 uncultured Saprospiraceae bacterium
ACAACCGAGTCGTATCCGGTGGAATATAAGTCACCGTATTGATAATCGTACTATCACAAAAATATTGATTGTCCATCGTCATGGAAAAAATTCCCGATTGCGTTTCATCACAAGTGATATCAGACACCCGCGTCGTATCAAGGTTAGCGACAAATAGGTTTGTCATGATGATACTATCACAACCTGCATAATTATCCAAAGTATCTAAATACATCCCAGAGCTTTTTTGCCAGGCATTTTCCAAAAACAAGCTATCTCCTCTACATATTATTGGGTTCTCTGGCGTAATGGTAATCGCCATATCAGAAATAACTACTCCGTCTTGATAAGTACATCCATATTGATCTGTTACCGTGACTCGATAAGTATTTCCAGCGGTAACAGTCAGTTCTTGCATAACTGAACCACTAGGGAACCAAGCATAATTTTGTCCAGGATTTTCAGCATCCAAAAAGATAGAATCACCTTCACAAAGATAAGCATCGGATCCAAGATCAACGATGAGTGGTTCTGTTGCCACCACGTTTATCGTATCTATTTTTAAACTATTGAATCCATCGTGAACCGATAAAATAATGGTGGTATCTTGATCAATTATTAGATTCCGGTTGGAGACATTGCTACCGTCTTCCCAAGCATAAATACAACAATCACAAGGATTAATGATAGCATCTAAATTGAGTACTCCATCCACGCAAAAAATAGTATCATTTCCCAGTGTAAAATCGAGGGTGGATTCGTATTTTAAAAACCAGATATCATTATTTCCTCTCGAAGGTTCTGTTTTTTGCGGACTAGTATCGGTTGCGGTAATTCCTCCCAAAATTATATCCCCATTTTGCATGGGTAACGCATAATATAAATTATCGTTCTGGTCACCTCCAAAAACCTCATCTTTTATTTTATTACCGTTAGCATCCGTGGTGATAAACCAATAATCGGCCCCTCCTAATAAGGGGTCTGTCCGATCAAAACCTGCAGGGCTTTTTGAAAGAGAAGCGATCAAAAAATTACCATTAGGAGATTGAGTTATTTTGAAAGGTTGATCCCGGTCGGAAGCCCCAAGAGAAGAATCCCATAAGACGTTTCCTGTCAGATCAATTTTGACCATCCAGATATCACGCTCGCCATAACTGGGTTGCATTTTTTCTCCAGTAGCACCAGAATAAGATTCTCCAATGAGGACTATTCCACCATCATTTGTAATAATCATATCCCGCAAATTATCAGAATCCGAACCACCATAAGCCTCATCCCATAACGTGGTACCATCAGCCGCTAAATTGACTACCCAGAAGTCTGACAAACCACGAGAAGGCGCTGTTCGATTTCCATCATTGAGAGAAAAACTCAGCCCACCGACCAAGATCGTTCCATTAGGTAACTCTGCTAAAGCAAATGGTTGCTCATCTCCCGTTCCGCCAAGGGTTCGATCCCAGAGTTGGTTACCGTCGACATCTAGTTTAACCACCCAATAATCTGTTCCACCAATATTGGCTTCTGATTTATCATTTGCCATACCAGAGTCCGAATATCCGGCTACCACAAATCCTCCATCAGCAGTTTCCACGAGTGTCGTCAATCTGTCTTCGCTACTATTTCCTTTGATCGTTTTATCCCAAAGTTGGTTACCATCTGCGTCCGTTTTGACGACCCAAAAGTCAATACAATACCAGCAGGATCCAACTGAAGTATCTGTTTTAGTTCCGTTGATGCCGGTAGACGAATGTCCTCCGAGTAGAAATCCACCATCACTTGTTGCAACCATAACCCGACCGTTGTCAATCAGATTTCCGCCATAAGTATTCTGCCAGATGATATTTCCGTTGGATTGATCTACTTTTGCCAACCAATAATCAGAAAGTCCTCGGGACGCCTGAGTAATTTCACCTGAAACATTAGAAGTGTGTGAGCCAAAAAAAACGAAATGACCATCATCCGTCTCGAGCATCGTTTGGAGTTCTTCGAATCCGTCTCCTCCTAGTGTTTTATTCCAGGTGAGATTGGTTTGGGCAGAAAGGTTGAGTATAGGGAACAGGAAGATGAACCACAATAGGCAGGTGGTTAGAGACTTTTGAGTACCGAAAATTCTAGTAGAATCTTCTCTGTTCATGGGTTAACTTTAGCTTTTATAAAATCAGTTACATCATTAATATCAATGATGACCTAAAATATCCTGTTAAATTGTAGATTATTTCTATTGTAAGAAATGTATGAGGTGCCAAAGAATTTAGGTAAAAATAAGTCTATTTTCGTAATAAAGATGTCTTAAATACTTAATATTATCAATTTTAAGCCTCACATTTACAGTTATTTAACATTTTAATAATCTAATGAGCAAAAAAATATTAATTACCGGAATTTCTGGCTTTGTTGGCCATCATTTCATAGGTAAAAGTCAACCAAATAGACAGTTATTCGGCACATATAATCAACATCCTGTCCAATTCGTAGATATTACCAGCTACCCATTGAATATTACTGATACAGCCGCATTTATCACGCTTATAGAGGAAATTAAGCCCGATACAGTTATTCACTTGGCCGCTTTATCCAATCCTAATTATTGCGAAAATCATCCCGAAAACTGCCAAGAAGTTAATAGTGCAGCCACTTTTCATTTGATCACAGCCTGCCAACAGCGGGATATCCATTTTATTTTCGCGTCCACAGATCTCGTTTTTGATGGTAAAAAGGCACCTTATACCGAAAAAGATGCTGCTAACGGCATCATGACCTATGGCATGGATAAGGCTAAAACGGAACATTTAGCAGCGTTGATGTATCCCAATAAAGTCACGATTGCTCGCCTTCCACTTCAATACGGCTGGTGCGAAACAGCACCCAATTTTTTGACCAATTGGGTTAAGGCCCTAAAGTCTGGAGATGCCATTAAAGCTTTTACCGACGAATATCGTACGGCTGCATGGGCGGGAGATGTAGTGGATGGTTTACTTTTACTAGCAGACCAAGAAGCGAAAGGTATCTGGCATCTCGGTGGACCAGAACGTCAAAGTCGTTATGATTTTGCGGTGGAACTTGCTAAAGTATTGGAAGTGGAGCCCGCGCTGGTCATTCCCGTTTTACAAAAAGATATTAACATGGCAGCAGCTCGTCCAGCTGACGTTAGTTTGATTAGTGAGAAGGCTAATAAGATAGGCTATACTCCTGGATTAGCAGCG
>CAZYAC010000303.1:3282-6563 GCA_964645475.1 uncultured Saprospiraceae bacterium
CGTCTTAGAAACCATTCTAAGGTTAACAAACCTAATAAAATAAAACATAGCCAACGGATATTAATGACGGATCGTGTTTTAGAGGTTTCGTAAATGATAGGCTTGATGGTTCCTTTTTCTTTGATCTGATTTGGTAAGGCATTCAGTTGATCTGCATAAATCAATTCTCCTCCGTAACGAGCACTAAGGAGTCGAAGCAATCCGTGATCCGCTGTTGTTTCGTAAACTTCCAGTTGCACTGGCCGAATACTAAATTGTCCTTTATGACTCAGTTCTACCCCATTGCTCATGACAGCTGCTCGGTAATTATAATTTCCTACCGGTAAAAAACCAGCGTTTAGCGTATAGGTGAGTCCGGTTTTAGAAAACGTAAAATCAAAATTTTTGCCTTCGCTATTTGTAATAACAATAGTGGCATCCGGGTCATTGATACGTTCATAATTATTGTTGTACAACTCGGCATCAAAAAAAACGGCTTCATTTTCATTAAAAATATTTTTGCTTACATCCACTCTAAATTTTCGTTTATCTTCTTTGACACTTAAGAACTGAAAAGCCTTGCCCAGTAGTTCATCAGATATCTCATGGTTCTGATATTGTAGATAATCAAAAAGTCGCCATTTCCAGATTCCTTCTGCTGCTAAAACTCCTATTTTTACACCGTTATCTTCTCCGTATAATAGCAGTGGATATTTGGTGTCCACCTTACCAATTCGCTGATAAAGGAGGACTTCACTATTCGCATTATCGGTAAATTCGCCGAAAGGCGCTGTCAAAGGTGCAAAGCTAGGTAGTTTTTCAACTAACTGATTATCAAGATTATAACTATTAAAATTAGTTGCGACAATGGCTTGCACCGGATTGGTCTGTTGTGTATTTCCTTTAATGGTCAAAATAGATTGAGCCGTATTAAATTGGGGAAGACTCGACTGTGTCCCGATGACAAAAAGGTGCGGAATTTTCTTGCTTCGTAGTGTCGATAAAATGGCCGATGCATCCTTGGTTTTACTAGGCAACTGATGTAAAACGACAAAATCATACGCTACTATATTAAGCGTAGGATCTGTAATCAAAGCGGTCTTAACTTCGTAGTTTTTATTTTTAGAAATACTTTGTTTAATAGCAGAAAGATCTGGATGTGGCGTGTTGGCTAGCAACAATATTTTTTGTCGAGCATCGAGGACATCGATAAAAATCTCCCGCGTATTATTGGCGGTAGTCACCTCTCCGTTTACTTTATTGACCGTAACTCGATATCGCTGAACACCAGCACGATTTGCGTCAAGGGTAATTTCTTTAGTGGTGAAAAAATTATTTTTATTGATGGAAATCGGAAATCGCTGTAACACATTACTATTCCCTCCATCAACAGAAGAAATCGTCAGAGCGGTATTTTCACCCACAGAATTAATAGCAGAGACATCTATTTGGATAGTAAATTTATCTCCGAGATAGGCAATTCTATTATTAAATATCCGCTTGATGATCACATCTTTTTTAGCAATGGTATCTCCAAGGGCAATGGTATAAATCGGGGCTGCTAATTTAGTCCCTGCATAAATGGGATTACTGCCTTCATTATAGATTCCATCTGTGGCCATGATCACCGCACCGAGATTTTGATTGCTATATAGATCATAGACATTACCCAATAAATCCGAAATATTACTGGCCTTATCTTTAAATTCAAAATCAATCCCTTCTCGTACTTCGCTACCGAAAGCATACTCTTTCACATCGTAATCCGCTTTTAGGGCAGCGCTCAAGTCAGAAAAATCTTGCTGATACTTCGTCTTTTCTTCCGGTGACATTTCTGCCAGAATAGATTCGGAAACATCTTGGGCAAGTACTACTACTGGCTTTTTTGTTTCCGTCAGGATAGATTTAAGTAATGGAGATAACAATAATATGGCAATAGCACCAATGCTGAGAAATCGTAAAAGGCCCAATACCCAACTTAATGTGGAGGTTCTTTCTGGAAAGGACTTATTTTTAAAATAGAGCACAAAGGCAAATACCAGTCCTAGTAACAGACATAATAAAAGGTACCAACTGGGATAAGGAAAGCTCAGGTTATTCATGTATTCAGGTTGCGTATTAGATCGGCAAATTTAACCGATTTTAGGCAAGTAAATGGCAGATTATGTAGTAAGTACGCAAATTTATAGCAACTTGTTTTAAATATGACTTAAAGTAATTGATTTGGCACTGAATATGCAGTTATTATAAAAAAACTTTATAATATGAAATATTTCCTAATTTCCTTAGCGATCCTCTTTTCTTTGACTGGTTTATCCGCCCAAAATAATGAATTGGTGACGATGCCCGAGCTGGCGCAAAAGATTAGCTATCTTTCTGATAAGTATGAAGGAATTCGCAATCAGAAAAATGAAATGTTGCTGAAATTTAAGCCAACTTCTAAAGAAATTAAGGACATAGATGCCCGTTTGGAAGATCAAGGTGAAATCAATCATGCGGCAGCAAAAAAGATCATAGATACCAACGGTTTCCCAAATCACGACATGGTAGGTGAAGAAGCTACCCATAAATTCTGGATGATGGTCCAGCACATGGATGGTTATCCTGACTTTCAGATGCAAGTTCTAAGAAGCATGGCCACCGCAGTAGACCAAGATAAGGCTGCTTGGATTGACTTTGCGTATTTAACCGATCGTGTGTTAATCAACCAAAATAAACCGCAACACTATGGCACACAGGTATACTACGATCAAACAGAAAAAACCTATAAGCCGCATCCGGTAGATAATCTTGTCCGTACCAATGAGCGACGGGCAGAATTGGGACTTCCTGCTTTAGATGATTTTTTGGCAACTACCAACCAAAAGTACGAAGGTGCCATCAAACAAGAATCCGCTAAAGAAACTCCACAATTCGAACGCGTTCAGAGTGCTGATGCACCAAATGGTTTCCGAAGAGTAAGAAATCACTAATTTTATTATTATATAAAAAGATACCTAAAAACAGGTGCAGATTAATTTTTGCACCTGTTTTTCACTAAATACCCCAACCTTGACGTTATAATTATCGTTAGACAAGCGATCGCTACGGGTAATTTCAGGAATATTGGTAAATTGTTTATCTCTGAACCTACTTTGACCAGCTAATTTTTCTGATAAAAAATAATGACAATGAAAAAATTTCTTTTAATTTTTGGTGCACTTTTCTTCTTAAGTGCTCCTGCAATGGCGGCTTATATTCTTTTGCCGATGGATTCAGAACAAAAGGATCATCTAAAAGCCTACGGAATTACTTACTGGATT
>CAZYAC010000304.1:0-6563 GCA_964645475.1 uncultured Saprospiraceae bacterium
GTTATTTGTCAATATATTGGAAAGGAGCATTATATTGCGCATCCTCGAGATTTAATGATCCAACAAATCAATGCGATGCGGTCGAGATTTAAAACCTATGCAGGATATGGAACAGCTACCTTTGATAAAGCATTTACAAAAAAAGAGATTGCAGAGGCAACTGTTTTAAAAAGTGAAACCTTTGCTAGTAGTTATCTAGAAAATCTAGGAAATGGGAAGTTTAAGATGACTCCCTTACCTCTTGAAGTGCAAACGGCCCCACTCTACGGAATGCACGTTGAAGATGTCGACTTGGACGGAAATCTGGATATACTATTGGTAGGAAATTCATTTGCTCCAGAAGTATCCACTGGACGCTACGATGCTTTTAAAGGAGCCATATTGCAAGGAGATGGAACGGGTAATTTTAACGTACTATCACCACAAGAATCTGGATTCCGAGTAGATACCGACGCCAAAGCACTTGTAAGACTGCAAACAGCTAAGATGTATAACTTGTACTTGGTGGGAAATAATAATGGTCCAGTAAGTATATTTAAAAAAATTAAGCAAACACCAGAAACATTAATTCCTGTTACAGAAAAAGATGTTTATGCCATGATTCATTTTCAAGATGGAACTGCCCAAAAGCAAGAAATATTTTTTGGGAATTCTTATCTTTCACAATCAATAAATAAAATTCCCTTTAGACAGTTAAATACAGCTTCAGTGGAAATTTTTAATCATCAAAATGAAAAAAGAATTTTTAAAAAAGAAGATTTGAATTAGTAAAATTATGATTATGCGTTTTATAGGATTCTTAATTGGTTTGCTACTCTTAATGACCGCGTGTCAAAAAGAGACCACTAACTTTGTTGCCTTAGATAATTATACCAAAGAACAACAAATTCGTTGGAATAAAATCCTGACGAAGGTAATGGTAGAAGATATATTCACTCCACCAGTCTGTAGTCGAATATATGCTTATCCGCATATTGCTGCTTACGAAGTCCTTGCTACTAATAATACTTCGATGCCGAGTTTTGCTGGCACTCTAAAAGATTTAAAAGTCGTCCCTACTCCGCCAAAAGATAAAGACATTTATTTTCCACTTGCGAGTATGGTGGCATTTTCAAATGCTGCAAAACCTTTGGTTTTTACACCCGAGAAAATAGACGACGCAGAAGCAAATTATTATCAAGAAATTAAAGATCTTGGAATTTCGAAAAGCGTATTTGATAACTCCATAGCCTACGGAAAGATAGTAGCCGATCATATCATCAATTGGTCCAATCAGGATGGATATCTAGAAAGAACGGCCATGTCGCAATACGTACTCTCAGAAGAGGAAGGCATGTGGAAACCCACTCCTCCAGATTATATGCCAGCGATTGAACCTCACTGGAATACGATTCGTCCCTTCGTTATAAAATCTGCTGATCAGTTTTCACCCAATACTCCAACCAATTTTTCAAAAGACAAGAGCTCTCAATTTTTTGCAGAAGCGATGGAGGTAGTGGATGCCGTAAAAGAAAATGATGAAGAAAGATTAGCCATTGCAAAATTTTGGGATTGTAATCCTAACGTTTCTCATACAAAAGGTCATCTGATGTTTTTCGATCAAAAAATTTCTCCCGGAGGTCATTGGATGTCTATCGCTGGAATTGCTTCAAAAAAGAAAAATTTCTCGAACACCGAAACGGCTCGAATATTTGCATTGACGAGTATCACACTTGCCGACGCATTTATTAGTTGTTGGGATGAAAAGTATCGAAGTAGTTTGATTCGACCTGAAACCTATATCAACGAAAATATTGACCCGGAATGGAAACCTGTTTTACAAACGCCTCCATTTCCTGAACATACCAGTGGACATAGTGTAATTTCTTCTGCCGCCGCAGAGATGTTAACTGCTTTGCTAGGTGATAATTTTGCCTTTATAGATTCCTCTGAAGTAGACTACGGACTACCAACTAGAGAATTTACCAGCTTTAAGAATGCCGCCGAAGAAGCAGCGATTAGTCGATTATATGGAGGTATTCATTACCGACCCGCGATTGAGTACGGAGTCGCTCAGGGTAAAAAAATAGGAGATTACATGATTGAATCTCTGAGTAAATATTAATATTAAGGAACATGAAAATAATAACTTATAACAGTTTATTAATTACACGTTCCTAAGCGTACAACTAACTATAAACTAAAAATACAATGGACCGAACGATTCCCATTAAAGATTTTCCCGAAATCACGCTTTTAGGATCAGACGATAATTTTTCTACCGAATTAAAATTAGTCAGTGAAGAAGCTGGACTTTATACTTATAAATTTTCAGCTAAGGCAAAAAATGTGGCGGCTTCTCCCGCCCGTGTAACCTTACGTTGGCGATTACCAGCTTACGATATTAAAGGTGTTTGGAAATGTGGCGGAATTCACGATAAACGATTACGATACGATTGGGAATTGGATCACCTGCAAGCGAGAATTTCTGTAGATGCCCCTGTGATCAGTGTATTTGGACATCAGGATAACAATCGAATTACTTTTGCATGTTCCGATGCCATTAATCTTCTGGAGTTGAACGCGCTGTTACGCGAAGAAGACAATCATCTCTATTGTCATTTTACTTTTTTTAGTGAACGACACCCAGAAATTGAAAGCTATGAAGAAGAAATCAGGATCGATACTCGGTCCATTCCTTTTGCCCAATCTCTCCAAGAAGTAGCGCAGTGGTGGGAAGGATTTGCGGCACTCAAACCATCGATTGCTCCAGCGGTAGCAAGTGCCCCTATGTATTCAACTTGGTATAATTTTCACCAAAATTTAGACGAAGAACTATTGCTGAAGGAATGTGCTATCGCTAAAGATCTCGGCTATGAATTATTGTTGCTCGACGACGGGTGGCAAACCATGGATAATAATCGAGGATATGATTACACCGGAGATTGGGAACCAGATCGTTTTCCCGATTTGGCAGGCTTTGTAAAAAAAGTACACGACCTTGGGATGAAGTTCGGATTATGGTTTTCTGTTCCATTTTGTGGACCGAAGTCCAAAGCTTACCAACGGTTTAAAGGGAAATTTTTGACGGAAGATCACCGCTGGGCACCGGTATTTGATCCACGTTATCCGGAGGTAAGATCCTATCTAGTAGAAACTTATGTCAACGCCTTGAAGTCCTATCATTTGGATGTTTTTAAACTCGATTTTATTGACGATTTTAAAGTATATCCCGAAACAAAACTGACCAAAGAAAATGGTCGAGATTTCGCCAACGTCAACACAGCTGTAGATCAATTATTGACTGAGGTGATGGAAGCTTTAAGAACTATTAAACCAGATATAGGAATTGAATTTAGACAGAAGTACGTAGGTCCAGCGCTCCGAAAATTTGGTAATATGTTCCGGGCATTTGATTGCCCAAACGATCCAATTACCAACCGGATTCGCACGACAGATGTCAAACTATTAGTGGGTGCTTCCAAGGTACACTCTGATATGCTCACTTGGCACCGCTTCGAACGAGTAGAATTAGCTGCGATTCAAGTGCTTAATGGACTTTTTGCAGTTCCTCAATTATCGGTGCTACTAACTAAGACGACAGCGGAGCATTTGAATATGATTAAATTCTATACGCAATATTGGAAGAAAAATAAAAACATTTTATTGGATGGAAAATTTACGCCCAAAAATGCATTAGGTAATTACCCTTTATTGGAAGCCAGTGCTGATGGACACACCATCGTAGGTGTTTACGACGACACTATTGCCGAAATTAATAATGACTCAAAGATCGATTTCATCAATGCTAAGATGACTAAAAATGTAGCGATTCGTCATGAAGGTGCTCCAGCAATTTTTCATCTAACGACTTACGATTGCGAAGGTAATAAAGTGACAGAAGGTGATTTGACTTTGCCAAAAGGATTGATTGATTTTTCAGTGCCAGCAGCGGGGATGTTGGAGTTGAGGCGAGGATAGCGAATAAATTTGATATTAGAGGAAGTAGTGTAAAATATCTTAACCAGATATTGCTAATTAAAAATCATCTAATGTTAATGGTTTGGCACTGTGATGTACAGCAAGAACATCAATTCTTTTTGGAGATAAAAGGTGGTAAACAATTCGATAAGGTCCAATCAAAATTTACCGAATATTTTCGTAGGCCAATTCAGGAACAACTCTACCCATTTTAGGAAATAAGATAAGCAACTCTGTTTTTTCAAAAATTCTTTGAACTTGAATTTTAGCGTATTTCTAAGATTGAGGGGCAAGAAAATCAATGCTGCTTTGAATATCGCTTTTTGCTTGGTTTGTCCAATTTAGTTTAACCATTTTTTCAATTCATCTTTAACTTTATCATTTGGTGTTATTTGATTATTCTTAGACTGTTCTAATCCATTTTCAATCTTATGCAAAAAAATGATTTTATCCATCAATTCATCAATGGAAAATTGATCAGGTAAATCCTCGATAGATTTTAGAAGGCTTTCTTTCTTTACCATTTATTTTAAAAATCTAATATTAATACTTTTTTAGTTTTATGAAAAACCTTTTTAACTCAACCGAATTTACTATAAAAAATCCTATCTTTAGTACTTGATTCAACACCCTAAACAACTTGCAAAATATCGAAAAAAATATAGGCTCTTGGTGGGAAGATCCTACTGTCTTTAACGTTGGACAAACGCTGCCGAGAAGTCATTTTATGTCTTACCCTGACCTTGAAGGATTCATGCAAGGTAAGTTTTCCAATTCTCCATTTTATTATTCACTCAATGGCGACTGGCAATTTCACTGGTCACCTAACCCAACACAACGGCCGAAAGATTTTTTTCAACTTGATTTTGATGCTTCCAAATGGGACACCTTACCAGTCCCCGCCAATTGGGAATTACATGGACACGGTATACCTATTTATGTCAATGATCGCTACCCCTTCCCAAAAAATCCACCGCACGTACCCCATGATGATAATCCAGTCGGTTCCTATAGAAAATCATTTACCCTTCCTCAAGACTGGTCCGACAAAACAATTTATCTCGAATTCGGAGCCGTCAAGTCAGCCGCGTATTTTTGGCTCAATGGAAAATTCCTCGGCTATAACCAAGGTTCTAAAACACCGGTTTGTTTCAATATAACCTCCTTTTTAAAACCAGGTGAAAATATTATTGCTGCCGAGGTCTATCGTTATTCTGATGCCTCCTATATTGAATGTCAGGATTTTTGGCGACTCAGTGGAATTGAACGAGCCGTTTTTCTGCGGGCCGCACCTACCTTTCAGATTTATGATTTTTTTGTAAAAACCAAATTGGATAAAAATTATATTAACGCTTCCCTGGAAATTTCCATAGAATTAGAAAACCAGTCCATCGAACCAATTTATACCAAAGCAATCCTTGAATATATTTTGCTCGACCCTGATGGGATAGAAATTCTTCATAAAGAAACTAACTACTCCATTAATTCTCAAGGTCCAAATTCCATCCAGCTTGAAGAAGTCATTTCTAATCCAAAAAAGTGGACCGCCGAAACACCTTTGCTCTATCAACTCATTTTGATTTTAAAAAACGAAGCTGGGAAAATATTGGAAGTAACAGGTACCAAAGTCGGGTTTCGTAAATTAGAAATAAAAAAAGGACAGCTACTCCTTAATGGAGTGGCCGTTAGATTACGCGGAGTTAATCGCCATGAACATGACGAGATAACTGGACATGTAGTTTCAGAAGAAAGTATGTTGTTGGATATTCAACTCATGAAAGAAAACAACATCAATGCGGTAAGATCAAGTCATTATCCAAACCATAGACGCTGGTATGAGCTCTGTGATCGGTATGGTCTTTACGTCGTTGATGAAGCCAATATTGAGGCGCATGGGATGGGTGCTTGTTTTCAAAAACCATTCGATGAAAAGGCACATACGTCTGCATTTCCCGAATTTAAAGATGCACATTTAGATCGAGTTAAAAGAATGTTTGCGCGAGCTAAAAATCATCCTTCCATCATCACTTGGTCGATTGGCAACGAAGCGGGCAACGGAGAGAATATGCAGGCCGCATACTATTGGCTCAAAGGCCAAGATGATACCCGGCCTGTACAATATGAACAAGCTGGAACCGAAGAAAACACGGACATTGTTTGTCCCATGTATCCAAAAATTGAGACGATAGAATCCTACGCAAAAACAAATCTTGACAGACCACTTATTATGTGTGAATACGCTCATGCAATGGGAAATAGTGTCGGAAATCTCGCGGAATATTGGGCGGTAATCGAGCGCTATCCAAATCTTCAAGGTGGCTTTATTTGGGACTGGGTAGATCAAGGATTAAAAGCGACGATCGATCTAAATGGTGAAAAAATATCTTATTGGAAATTTGGTGGAGACTTCGGTAATGATGACATTCCCAGTGATGGAAATTTCTGTATCAACGGACTTTTATTACCAGATCGACAGCCAAACCCGGCTTTACAAGAAGTAAAAAAAATATATCAGCCGATTGCCGTTCGAGCTGACGAAAAACAAGAAAATAGATTCTTTGTTTGGAATAAATTTGATTATCTTGACCTATCTAATATTCGAG
>CAZYAC010000305.1:0-6475 GCA_964645475.1 uncultured Saprospiraceae bacterium
TGATCTTTTTGCCACTGACTTCGTTAAAAAGCCTCGTGATAGCGCGGCTATCCCTTGGCATCCCTTCCGCTTCGCGGTTCACAAGTTTACACTTGTTCATGCCTCGCCAGTAGCAAAAATCTCTAACCCAAAATTCGTAACTTATTAAAAACATATTCCTAATGCTTAAACCTCGTATTTTAATTGTAGAAGATGATCCGATTGTAGCGGCTGATATTGAGTCGTTAATCATGAATGAACAAGACTATATGGTCAGCGGAGTGGCACACGATGCCACCAGTGCACTGGATATTTTGGCCAACCGGATTGTAGACCTCGTATTATTGGATATCAATCTAGGTACGGGCCCATCTGGGATTGATATTGCCAAAACAATTAATAAAAAATATGAACTGCCTTTTATTTTCTTAACCGCCTTTTCGGATGAACATACCCTAGCAGCTGCTAGTGAGTTAGGGCCTTCAGGTTATTTGGTAAAACCATTTAATGACCGCGGATTACTGACCACCATTGCGGTAGCCGTTCGAAATGCTCAAAACAAGCCAAAAAAAGAATCGATTACCTCCGCATTTCCATCCCTGACCGGACAGGAGATAAAAATTTTAGAGTTTGTCTTAAGTGGACATTCTAATAAAAAAATATCTGACCTTATTAATATTTCGGTGAATACTGTCAAGTTTCATTTAAAAAATATTTATGTAAAATGCCAAGTAAATAGTAAGCAAGAATTACTCGCTATCGCCCTTAAAAAGATATAGTTATGAAAGATAAACCTAAACTAAAAGTAATCCATCGACAACAAAATATTTCTCCTTACACTCCTGAAGAAATATACCAGCAGCTCTCTGAAGTTAAAGAAGATTTACAAGCCATCAAATCTTTATTGGATCAACACCTTAATGTTGACTCCTCCACTTTTTCTTCTTAAAAACAGAAGAGGCGACACTGGTAAACCAGCATCGCCTCTTTGGGTTGATTTTATTTTATATCAACTATTATTTTCTAGACCTCTTTTTTCAGTAATCGCAAGAGATACTCTCCGTATCCACTCTTGATATATTTATGACCTAGCTTTTCTAATTGTTCATCGTTGATGAAGCCCATTTCATAAGCAACTTCTTCTATACAACCAATTTTCAGCCCCTGTCGATCTTCGATTACTTCGATAAATTGTCCAGCCTGTATCAATGACTTGTGTGTTCCTGTATCCAGCCAAGCAACGCCACGACCTAGTACGCCAACGCTTAGTTTACCAATCTCGAGATAATGTTTATTTACGTCCGTGATTTCGTATTCTCCCCGTGCGCTAGGTTCTAGATTTCGAGCGACTTCTACGACTGAATTATCATAAAAATAAAGACCAGGAACAGCATAATTAGATTTTGGAATTGCCGGTTTTTCTTCAATGGATAAGGCCGTAAAGTTATCATCAAATTCAACGACACCGTAGCGTTCTGGATCCGCTACCTGATAAGCGAATACAATTCCTCCACTTGGATCCGCACTTTTGCGTAACAGTTCGTTAAGTCCTGCTCCGTAAAAAATATTATCTCCCAAAATCAAAGAAACGGAATCTTTGCCAATAAAGTCTGCTCCTAATACGAAAGCCTGTGCTAATCCGTTTGGATCGTGCTGAGCGATGTATGTAAAAGAGCAACCGATTTCTGAACCATCTCCTAATAATTTTTCAAATTTAGGTAAATCGTAAGGGGTGGAAATAATAGCGATTTCTCGGATACCCGCGTTCATTAAGGTAGAAAGCGGATAATAAATCATCGGCTTATCGTAAACGGGCATAAGCTGCTTGCTGACGGCCATGGTTAGCGGATAAAGACGAGTACCGAGACCTCCGGCTAAAATAATTCCTTTCATTATGATAAATTTTTCTCTTGAATAATTCTTTTAATCCTTAAAATTAGTTCGTTTGGTTTAAAAGGCTTGGCAATAAAGTCATTAGCTCCTTTGCGAAAGGCTTCCAGTATTGTTTCTTCTCTTTCCAAAGCGGAAATAATAATTACGGGTACTTCTGATTTTATATCTCCACGAAGCATTTCCAATAATTGCAGACCACTTAGATGCGGCATCATAATATCACTTACAATAATGTCCGGCTGGTGTTCTTCAATCCGTTGTACTGCCTCTTTTCCGTCTTCCGCAGTAATTACCTCGAAACCGTGACGACGCATTCTAAAGGCTAGCGCAGTCAACATTATTTCTTCATCTTCGCATATCAGAATTGTCATAGGAATTCCTTGTTTTTGGAACTAAGTCGTTTTTTGGGACTCTTTTTTCTTACCTAAAATACGGTAAAGATCAGGGTTTGTTATCATTTAATGATTTATTCTGATCTTCTTAGGCAATATTAGTCATCTCTTGTTTAATTTCCAACAAGATACTAGGTACTAATGCTTCCATAGCTTTAATCATATCTCCAATCTGTGTCAAATTTTCTCCTTCTTTACAAATTGATTCAATATTCTTGTTGGCATCCGTCATTTGTGAATTTCCTACAAATGAAAGCGTAGACTTCATTTTATGACTAGTAGAACCTAAAATCTCCCAGGTCTGCTCGTCAAATTCTCTTCGCATTTTAGCGAGTTCTTCTGGTAATTCTGTTATCAGCATATCCAGCATGACTACTTTCATTTCCGGATCGCCGTCGGCCATTAGTTCCAGATATTCTAAGTTAATAAACTCGTAAGTACTGTTATTCATTTTATTACTTGTTATTCCGGTTTGCATATTTTGCTATTTTATGAAATAATTGATTAGGTTCAAAAGGTTTGAGGACAAAATCGTCCATCCCATATTCTTTAAATTTTTCATCTTTAGATATATGGGCATGTGCGGTCATCGCCAAAATCGGCATTGCCGCTAATTCAGGCGTCATTTTATTACGGATATGATTCGTCGCTTCGTACCCATCCATGATTGGCATTTGAATATCCATCAAAATAATATCAAAAGGGGTCGCCGTATTTTTCTCTAAAAGTTCTACTGCTTCTTGACCATTATTTGCGATGGTTATATGAATTTTCTCCCATTTTTTGGTAAGCGTCTTTTTGGCTACTAGCTGATTCATCTTATGGTCTTCTACTAGTAAAAGGCGAATAGCTCCGTCATCTTTCAATTCCAGGTTCTCTTCTTTTTCAATTACCTCGATTACCTCTAGTGTATCGCCTTTTTCAAAAGCCAAATCAAAAAAGAAAGTTGATCCTTCGCCAAAGACACTTTTAACGCCGATTTTCCCTCCTTGTTGTTCTACCAGATTTTTAGCGATAGATAAACCAAGTCCCGTTCCTTCATAGAGTCGGTCCTTATTTCTGATTCTGGTAAAGGTCTCAAAGATCGCATCCAGTTTATCTGCAGGAATACCTACTCCGGTATCTTCTACTGCGAAATGAAGGTTTACTGCCTGATCATTTTCAATTACATTTTGGATATAAATTCTGACGGCTCCACTATCTGTAAATTTAACGGCGTTACCAACTAGATTATTCAAAATCTGATTGAGCCTTAGTTTATCTCCATGAATAATTTTCGGCACACTATCATCCACATGTAATTCAAAAACAAGATCTTTTTCTTGTGCTTTGTACTTCATCATGTTGACCAAATTGGACAACAACTTGTGCAAGTCAAAGTTCTTATACTCAAATTGAATTTTACCATTTTGTAACGTTGATATTTCTAAAATATCATTAATTACTCCCAATAAAATTTCCGAAGATTGTTTGATAGAACTTACCAAACCTGTCTGTTCTTCGTTCAGATTTGTTTGAGAGACAAGGTTACTCATTCCTAAAATGGCGTTCATTGGTGTACGCATTTCGTGACTCACACTAGCAATAAACTGCTCTTTCATTTGAGCTGACTGCTGCGCAATATCGCGCGATTTCCGCATCTCCTCTGCCTGTTTACGTTCGGTGATATCTCGAATAATTCCGTTGTATCCTAATAGTCCTGCATTGGAAGTAGGCGTTGCGGTGATCACGCAGTAGCGCCGGGTTCCATCTTTCCGTTCTATTTCTACTTCAAAGTCATTAATATCTTCCTTTTGTTGTAACGCTTTCATAAAATGCATCCGGCGATCCAGTGGAAAGAAGCAGGAATGAAAATCCAACATCTTTACTTCTTCCCGAGTATAGCCGATTAGTTCGAGCGTAGCATCATTATAATCCACAAAACTACCCATTAGGTTGGCAATATAAATCGCGTCATTTGAACGAGAAAAAATTTCCTGATACCGTTCTTGACTGCGAATCATTTCCATTTCTGCCTTTTTACGTTCTGTCATATCCTGCATGATTCCCATCAGCACAAGATTACCTTCGGCATTCGTATTAACACTACAGTGGACAAAAGCATAACGGCGTTCTCCTTCCGGTTGCTTAATGATAATATCTTTTTTGATATTCTTTCGAAGTAATGTTTCTTGATGAATAGATTGAAACACATGAAGAGGACTAGCAGGATCTTCGAGGTCTGCTCCGGTTAAGGTGTTTTTTACAGGAATACCTAGTAACCGGAAAATTTCGTCGGAAGCTTTCAATATTTGAGTAGCAGGATTAAATTCCCAGTTGCCGATATGCGCGATCCGCTGGGTAAGTTCTAATCTTTTCAAAACTCCACTTCTTTCAATAGAATATCGAAGTGATTTTGCGAGTAGATCAGAATCAAAATCTCCTTTTACCAAAAAATCTTGCGCTCCCACTTTCACGGCATTGACCCCCATACTTTTATCAGATAAACCCGTCAGTACGATGACGTTAGCATCTGGAAATTTTTCTAATAATTTTTCCAAGGTTGGAAAACCACGACTATCCGGCAGTGTTAAATCCAATAGAATGACTGCATAATCTTCCTGTTCCATGGCCTCCATACCATCGGTCAGGCTGGTTTTATTAGTGATCTTACAATCCAATAAATCTGACTCAGATAGTAAAACCTCTACTAGCCTAGCATCACCGGGGTTATCCTCGATGAGCAATATCTTGTTTTGAGCTTCGTAATCTGAAATTTCCTGATACATGGCTACATCCTGATCTTTATTGGAAGTACCCGTTAAATTACTTCCTTCTCGTGTTAGATTTTCCTTCAAAATATCACATTTAGTTGAAATTACGAAATAAGTCTTCCCGAATGAATCGAAAACAAGTTTCTGATACCTTCATGATAACTTCAGGGGTATAAACTCTTTCTTGGAAGCCGGGAAGCTTGTTTAGTAGCATCAGAGGGGGGAAAAGGTGCTAAACACGAGGTAAAAAAACAAAAGTTGCGCCAATATCTTCAATTAAAAAAATACAGAAGAAATCTGCGGGCGATTTGTAAATAGAACGGAAATTATCAACTCGGTCATTACTGATTAAATTTTTGGTCGCAAACTCTTCTAAAGTAGAAACATAAAGGAACCATTCTCCCTCCAAAGCGGCTGGATTAAGGAGTGGAATTCCAATTTGAATGCCTTTTTTACTGGCTACAAAAATGGGATACTTTGATATTTCTTGATGAAGAACACTATCACTGGCCTGCCCTAATAACTGCTGATGTGGGCGAATTATTTTCTCTAAATTTTTTAATTTTTTTTCTTCCGGTTTCATTCTTTTTCTAAGTTTTTAGGAATGGCGAATAAATAAGTGCAGATTCTAGGCGAACTATTTTTGCATCAATCAAAGAAGCAAAATGGGCGTTATACCGCGTATAATAACCATTTTGTTGATGCAGAGTGATGTAAAAAGAGGAAGCATAGAATCGTATTTTATTTATTCAACATTCCTTAATACTAATAATGCCACACTCTCGATATGCTGCGTATGCGGGAACATATCGACCGGTTGAATTTTTACGACTTCATATTTGTCCTCAAGCAGTTGTAAATCCCGAGCCTGTGTGGCAGGATTACAGCTTACATAGACTATTTTGGGAGCAGCTAACGTGAGTAGCATATCGATAACCTTAGGGTGCATTCCAGCACGAGGCGGGTCTGTGATGACCAGATCTGGTTTGCCATGAGTTTCCGCAAATTCGGCACTTAAAATATTTTTGACATCGCCGGCATAAAAAACAGTGTTTTCAATATTATTAACTTCCTGATTGATTCGAGCGTCGTCAATAGCGGCCTCCACCTCTTCTATTCCTACTACCTGTCGACTTTTGTCAGCCACATATAAAGCAATACTACCAATACCACAATACAGATCATACACATTTTCGGCTCCTGTTAGTTCTGCAAAGTCGACCACCACATCAAAAAGTTGAATGGCCTGCGTAGTGTTGGTTTGAAAAAAAGACTTAGGGCCAATCCGGTAAATGACTGAACCCAATGCTTCTTCGATGAAGGGTGCTCCTTTATAAAGGTCAATATCCAAATCTAAAATAAAATCATTCAGCTTGGTATTCACACAAACGAAAAGTGCTGTAATTTCTGGAAATTTTTCTACCAAAGCATCCAAATATTTCGTTCGTTCTTCTTCTG
>CAZYAC010000306.1:0-6454 GCA_964645475.1 uncultured Saprospiraceae bacterium
ATTTAAAAGTTGATTAAAAATCAATCAATTAGGATGACCCGGAATAAGAGCAGGTTTAAAGATGCTCTCAGCTGAACGTAAATAAATGGGCAAATTGAAAACCGTCGTTAAATTTTTTGGTGTCCTGATACTCATCGGCCTCTTACTTATTGGGGTGTTGCTGTTAATCCTTGAGCGGAATAAACCTTATTTTATTAGTAAAGCCGAGTCTTGGTATTCTGAAAATCATACTGGCGAATTAAATATCAAAGATTTTGATTTTCAAATCATCCGCAGTTTTCCCAATTTAGATATTCAATTTAATCAGGTTACCGTCCGCGATTCTTCCTTTTCAGGACGTAATCACCGCAGACTGTCCGTCGGAACGATAAATTTTAGCTGCTCTTCACGCAAATTATTAAAAAAACAATTGACATCCAGTCGGATTGAATTAAAGGATGTCAATCTCTCAATTTTGGTAGATACCCTAGACCATTCATCAAAAGAAAAAGAAAGTACTAAGGATGGATCTGCTCCTGATCTAGAAAAATGGCTAAGCCCTCAGGGAGCTGATTTTATTTTTCAAAATGCCCAGATAAGTATTATCAACCGCCCGAAAAAGAAACGCTATATTGGGACGATCAACGAGGTTTCGGGAAATTTTAAACCAAAAGGATACATCCTCAGTGGTCCTGTTCTTTTGGATGTGAATATGGACGAGATGGGACTCAATGTGGAAAAGGGGACATTCTTTAATACCGCACACCTCCGAGGAAATTTAACTCCAAAAATTGATCTAAGAAAAAAGGAATTCTTTGCCCCACCCTTCGAGTTAAAAATCGATGAACAAGATTTCTTGGTTTCAACGCATATTAATCTTGGTACAGAGAATTTTTTCAACTTCGAATTGATTAATGAAGCAACCGATTATCAGGCTAGCAAGCATTTAATCTCCCAAAACATCCAAGAAAAAATTGAGCTCTATGAATTAACCGAACCATTCTATACCAAAACAAACATTCAAGGAAAATTTAAAGACGAAGGAAATCCTTTAATCACCTTAGATTTTAAGGTCAAAAACAATCAAGCGGTTCTTAATAAAATTCATTTTTTTGACAGTCTTAGTTTTACTGGACACCTAGCTAATCGTGCCATTGGGGATGAAACTTTAACCAGTAAAAACAGGAAAGATTTCCATCTGATTTTTTCAGAAGCTTCAGGTTATTTCGAAGGCGTCCCTTTTTTCTTAAAGGATTCTTATGTAGAAAGTACACCGAAGACAAAAAATTTAATTCAACTAAATCTTTTGGCTGAGGGTGAAACGGAACGACTGAATCATATACTTAAAAACGATGCTTTTTTCTTTAAATCTGGGAGGTTTAATTTAAGCAGTTATTTTAAAGGAAATGTAAAAAACCCATTAGACATTCTAAATTATTCTACCAATGAATTTCGAGTACATCAAACCAATGTTTATTATAGCAAAGCGGACTTAACCGTTCCGGTACGAAAGATTCAGTTTGACACAAAAAACGGTAACGCAATTCTAAAATCCCTGCGATTAACGTTTCCGAATAATCAAAATTTAGAGGTTACTGGGAATTTAAATAATTACGCTTCTTTGCTTTTTGATGAACTAAAGAATCCAATAAAATCCTTCTTAAAAATTGAATCTAGAGACTTGGATTATGATGGATTATTTGCCACCATTCAAGCTGCTACTAAACAATCCAACCAGCAAAGAATAGAAAGAGAAGAAATTGGACTAAGAGCGATTTTTGAAAATATTTATCATCGGTTTAATCCAAAACTTTCGATCAACATTGATAAATTTTCATATAAAGATGTTTTGGTAGAGGACTTTAAAACGGTCATTAATTATCAAGATAAAAACACCTTAACCCTTTCAAATTCAAATTTTAAATTTGGAGAAGGCACCATCCAAATGGACGGCAATGTTCATTTACCGGAAGGTAATAATACACTGGCAAACTTGGGCATCAAAGCAGACGGTGCCATGGCTAGTCTAAACGAATTATTTGACAATAAGGCATTTATTCTGCAAGCAGGACGTTTTGCATTAAGTGCTGATTATCAAGGATCTCTGGACCACCCAAGCAATTTACTTACCGGTAGTGAGGTAGCGTTACGATTGGCGGACACTAAGATTTATCATGCAGATCAAGACCTCATTATTCCAATTGACAGCGCGCTAATCACTTTAGAAAAACGAGATGCAGAAATTGCAGCACTCAGCATTCCTTTTACAGGAGGAAATCATGTTTCCATTACCGGCAAGGTCACTAATTTCACCTCTCTATTAAAAGACGAACCAGAATATGAGGTGAATTCCAAAGTGAAAATTTCTTCTCAAAAACTCAGTTCTAAAAACTTCAATAGGATCAACGAAATCTTCTTTGATTCCAAAAGGCAAGGCAATAAATCATCTGATAAGAACGCACTTCATCGAGGTATCGCAACGGTACATCAAAAATTCCAACCTGCTCTTGAAGTCCAAATCGACACCTTTAAAAGTCAGGATTATTTGTTGGAAAATTTACATTCCAAAGTTTATTATAAAAACGCAACTACTTTAGTCGTAGAAAATACTGGTTTTGAATTGGATAAAGGTCGCTTAGACTTAGATGCTATTTTCAATTTTTCTGAAAACGAAAAAATCAATACTGATTTGAATATTTCTGCCAATGGAGAAGCCCGACGTTTTGATAAACTTTTTAAAAATAATACTTTCTTTTTCAAAGAAGGGACATTTGATTTCAAATTGGGTTTCGTGGGAGATTTATTACATAAAAAAACTATTCTTGAACATTTGGACAGCCGCCTTACCTTACAAGATAGTAGGGTTTTCTATAAAGATATGAATCTAACGATTCCCCTGGACGATGTTGATTTAATTTTAAAAAACAAAAATGCCATCATCAAAGATTTTGCTATTCCATTAACTTCTGGTCATCGAATCAAGGTTACTGGAAAAGTAGAAAATTTTAATACACTCCTACTAGATTCTATTCCAATTGGTGTTGTTTCTGATTTAAATATTTATTCTAAAGAGCTTGATTTTCGGGACCTATCTAGGATGTTTGATGTCATTACAGAAGCGGATAGTTTATCTGAACACAAGGTAGTTCCTACTCCGGAAATGACCAATGTTTTTAAAGCTACCGTGCAAGGAATTTACAATAAATTTTTACCAACTATTAACGTAGTCATCGACGATTTTTGGTATAAAACCTTTAATGCAAAAAATATAAAAACCGGTCTGCAATTTCAGGATAAAAATCATTTAGAACTCCAAAAAACTGAATTTGAATTAGGAAACGCCCATGTACTTTTGGACGCAGAATTAGATCTGACGGAATTGGAAAGAACTGGTTTTAACACGGACTTTACCGCCGAAAATATTGAGCTTAAAGAATTAATTCAAGCATTTGATTTTTTCGGATTACCCTCTCTTAAATCTGCAGGCAGTGTCTCTGGAATTCTTTCCGTCGATTCTCATCTTAATGGCCATATCATTGACCATAAAGGCTCCATTGACACCACTTTGCTAGGTACGGTGGCCTTTGATTTGGAAAGTCTTCGATTACAAAATTTCGAACCTATTTTATCCACTGCTGGAAAAATATTACGAGACAAAAGAATCGATGATATCCACTTTGCTCCCTTAATAGATACCTTAAAAATTGAAAATAGTACCGTTCAAATTCCGGTATTAAATGTAACTTCTACTGCTTTTACGCTTTATATGAAAGGAGATTTAAGGTATGATAATAAATCAAATTTACTAATCTCTGTACCTTGGTCTAACCTTTGGTTTTGGAATGAAAAGGCTATCCCAGTACCCAAACAATATGGAGAGTCAGGTGGGAAATTTCATATACATGCCTTGGGTAATGACAAAAATACGATGGATTATAAATTCCGTTTTAGTGGTCGAAAGTGGTACAAAGCACAAGGTATTCTTCCGCTTTACCGTAAAGAAAAAAGGCAATTTCGAAGAGAACGAAGAAAATACAAAAGAGCTATGCGAGCAAGAAAACGGAATGCAAAACGCAACCTACCTGACTAAGCCATAAAATGACCAAGAGATTGCGTGATTTTCTATTAAAATCTATCAAAGATTCCTTATTTTTACCTTATTACCAGATTAACCAAAGGAGTAAATTATAAGAGGCTTTAACCTCATATTCGAGATAAATGCCCAATCTTTTTACTCCCAAAACCAACATCTATGTCCCTTGCCTCCAATAAGGTAGTTTCAAAAAAAATATTATCCGAAGGATTCCGGTTGCTTTGCACCGCTCGAGAGATGACGTTCCTTTATGAAGAAAATTTTAAAGAAGTTTCTAAATATGTACACGCCACCAGTCGAGGCCATGAAGCCATTCAGGTAGCTTGTGGAATGCAATTAAAGCCGCAAGACTTCGCCGCACCTTATTATCGAGACGATGCGATGCTCCTGGCACTAGGAATGCAACCCTACGATTTGATGTTACAACTACTGGCCAAAGCCGATGATCCTTTTTCGGGCGGTCGTTCCTATTATAGTCATCCTAGTTTGAAAGACGAAGACAAACCCACTATTCCTCACCAATCATCTGCCACTGGGATGCAGGCCATTCCCGCTACTGGCATCGCGATGGGTTTACAATATCAGGAAGTTTTAAAATTTAAGAATTTACCGAAGGAAAAAGGAATCGTTGTTTGCTCTCTTGGCGATGCATCAGTAACCGAAGGCGAAGTAGCTGAGGCTTTTCAGATGGCTGGTTTACGCCAACTACCGATTTTGTTTTTGGTCCAAGATAATGGTTGGGATATTTCTGCTAATGCGGAAGAAACGCGAGCTCAAAATGCAGCCGAATATATCCAAGGTTTTCATGGAGTCGAAGGCGTAAGTATTGATGGAAGTGATTTTCCCACGGCTTATCGCACGATCAATCGGATTTTTAAAACGATGCGAAAAGAACGCCGACCGTTTTTACTACATGCTTCGGTGCCTTTGTTAAATCATCATACTAGCGGGGTCAGAATGGAATGGTATAGAGATGACTTGGAAGAAGCAAAATTGGCAGATCCCTACCCTATTTTAAAGAATCAATTATTAGATGCAGGTGTGACAAAAAAGGCCATTGTTAAAATAGAAAAAGAAGCTAAGGAAAAAGTGTTGGCAGATTTTGAAGAAGCACGGAAAGCCAAGGAGCCTACGCCAGCATCTATTTTCGATCATATTTTTGCACCTACTCCGATCACTGAAGAAACCGGAGAACGATCCCCTTCTGATGGAGAAATGGGTGTTATGGTGGATGCGGCTTTGCACGCCATTGAAGAATTGATGGCGGACGATCAACGTTGCTTACTCTATGGGCAAGACGTTGGTGCTCGACTCGGCGGAGTTTTCCGAGAGGCCGCTACCTTGGCCCAAAAATTTGGTGACGATCGAGTTTTTAATACACCCATTCAGGAAGCCTTTATTGTAGGATCTACGGTAGGAATGTCTGCGGCGGGATTGAAACCAATTGTAGAAGTTCAGTTTGCTGATTATATTTTTCCGGGTATCAACCAATTATTTACGGAAGTGAGTCGATCTTGTTATTTGAGTAATGGAAAATTTCCGGTGAGTATGATTTTACGCGTACCGATTGGTGCGTACGGAAGTGGTGGTCCTTATCATTCTTCTAGTGTAGAAAGTATTATTACGGGAATTCGTGGTATTAAAGTCGTGTACCCAAGTTGTGGTGCGGATTTGAAAGGTTTGATGAAAGCTGCTTATCACGATCCAAATCCAGTCGTTATTTTTGAACATAAGGGATTGTATTGGTCGAAAGTTCCTGGCACAGCAGCCGCTAAAACCATCGAGCCATCCAAAGACTATATTCTCCCTTTAGGGATCGCAAATAAAGTTTTGAAAGCTGAAGAGGTAAAGGTGAAAAATGGGGAAGCCTTAGTCGTGATTACTTACGGAATGGGCGTCCATTGGGCTTTGAATGCCGCAGCTAAATATCCAGGACGTGTAACGATTTTGGATTTAAGAACTTTGGCACCATTGGATGAGGAGGCAATTTTGGAAACGGTTCGTTCGCATCATCGTTGTTTGGTTTTGACGGAAGAGCCGGCGCGAAATTCGTTTGCACAAAGTTTGGCAGGATGGATCCAGGAGGAGTGTTTTAAAAGCTTGGATGCTCCGGTGCGGACCTTGGGTTCAGCGGAGGTTCCGGCAATTGGGTTGAATAGTATTTTGGAGCAAGCGACCTTGCCGAATGTTGGGATAGTGGAAGGAGTGATTGGGGAGGTTTTGGGGTTTTGAGGCTTTAAAATTGGTGAAATAGGGTCTCGCAGAGACGCAGAGGTCGCAGAGTGGTTTGCGGGTCTTTTGGTTAATTTAGGGACTGTTCGATAAAGTAGGGAGTGTTCTAAATTTTGTGTTTTTTAAATTCAAGTTCAATGTCAAAAACAA
>CAZYAC010000307.1:0-6403 GCA_964645475.1 uncultured Saprospiraceae bacterium
CGATTATCCACTGGATTTTCAAGCGATTGATTAAAGCGTTTTTTAGCTTCCTCTAGTTCTCCTTCTCGGTATAATTGAATGCCTTTGAAATAAGCTACCTTTTGGTAAGTCTCTTTCATGGACGGCGAAAGGTTGGGTAATTTTTCGATAGTGGCCAAAGCGTTATCGTAATCTCTGGTATTTAGAAAAATAGAAGATAAAAGTGTTTGGGCTTCTGCATGAAACTTAGAAGAAGGATCAATCTTTTCCAAAGCAGCGATGGCTTCTCGATCAAAATTCAGTTCGTAACTAAGCTTGGCAAAGTTGAAGTTGGACTCTTCTTGCATATCATCATCGTAGTCCATTCTAGCAGCAGCTCGGAAAGCGTTACGCGCACTAGATTTATTTCCGGTTTTCAAATAGGCATCTGCCAAGGCATACATGGCACTTTGCCCCATTTCGCTATCGAGGTTACCGAGTTCTTCGAGTCGAACGATGGCCTGATCATAATTTTTATCTTGATAATGAACATAACCCAATTGGTATAAATCCTCGGGTCGTAATTGTTTCGCATTGTCTGCGTAATATTCCAGATAAGGTAAGGCTTTTCGGAAATCTCCTTTTTCAAAATAAGCCTGACCAACGAGTTGATTAATTTCTGGACGATTTTTTAATTTTTCGTCTTGGGTTTTATTGACCGCATATTTGATGACCTCATCGTATTTTCCTTGCGCAAAATAAATTTGAGTAATATAATAAGGCGTATAGGGTTGATATTTTTTAGAACGTTCAACCTTTTCAAAACTAGCAATGGCTTCGTTGTATTTATCTTCGTAAAAAGAAGTCATTCCATAATAGTAATTGGAAGGGTAATAATATTCGTTTTGAATATCTCGGATTTCCCCAAATGCGATACGGGCCTCTCGGAATTTCTTTTTGACAAAATAAGAATAGCCTAGTTTGAATTTCACCTCCGAACGCTGGTCTCGCCCCAAATCAAATGCATCAATGCTTGCAAAAAGCTCCGCAGCACGAGCGTAGTCCTTACTGTTGAAATAAAAATCCGCCATTTCAAGAATAGCTTGATTGGCAAGTGGGTCGGGATCATAGGTACGAGCAAAATCAATGATAAGTCGTTCTCCATCGGGTTGATTGAGTCGAACCGCACATTTTGCATAAAAAAGTTCCGCCTTGGTTCTCAGTAATACCGATTCGGGTTCATTGATAGGACGGAGGGCCTCAACAACTTTTTTAAACTCTGTCTGGGCAAGTCCGACGATGCCTTCTTCGTAAAGATCCATGGCCTTTTTATAGGCTAGGTTATTCTCTGTGTAAATGGCACTGTTTTGAGCTTGTATTCCTATGAAAAACAGGCAAAATAAGGTGGATAGCAACGATTTTCTCAAATAGCAAGGTGTTTTCATAAACATAGCAATCAATAAAAGGTAAGGAATTAACCGGTCACGATAAATGAAGATACAGTTTCTTAGAGCTTGTCCAAACTTTCATGATTGTGCGATATTGAGAAAATTTTGTGCTGCATAGTTTGCCCCGAACTAGTTTCGGCGAGGCTTTTTAACGAAATGCAGTAGAAAATTCGTCAATTGTAGCCAATTAATGGAAGTTTAGACAAGCTCTTAACCTGCTTCTACCATCGCATATTGTGGCGAATTTATGAAAAATTTGGGGGTCTGGCCTAAGAAAACGCCCTAAAACCGCTATTCCGCCCTTTGAAGTAGTCCAAAACTTACTTCTTTAGGTATAATAATTGTAATCCTTAACTTATTACTTTACAAACCCTATTATTGATATGACATCGAACCTAGCTGGTGAGCCAACTAACCAAGTATCTAATAACGCCGCTTTCAAGGAGTCTGATACTAAACTAAAGCGACCCCTAGGTAATTCTTCTCAAGGATTAATTGTAGTCGACAATCTACAGCAGATCATTGGCTGGAATCCAGCCGCTTCCTATTTTACTGGATATGATCGAGAAGAAATAATGGGCGCTTCCATTTTAGATTTATTATCTTCAGAACAAGATAAAACTGCTTTTCAAGCCGATTTTAATCGACTTTCCGATCAAGCGGAAAATACGGATGATTATTTCGAGTCTACCGTTAGTATTCGTACTCATTGTGGCCAGCCAAGAACCATCATTCTTCAGTGGAATCGAATGATGCTCGTTGGAGTCCCATTATTCAATATTTGTATTTCAAAATTATCAGAGAGCCATAATTTTCTAGTTAACTTACGGGAAAAAGAATTGGAATTGGCTCGTAAGGAAAAAGAACTTGCTAAACTGACTTCTTCTAATCAACAATTAGAATCCTTTGCTTATGTAGCCTCGCATGATTTGAAAGAACCACTCCGATCGATTGGTAATTTTACCCAATTATTAGGAAAAAGACTCGAAACGAAACTGGATGATACCGACAAAGAATTTTTTGGATTCGTAACCAGTGGGGTTAAAAACATGAATAGTCTAATCGAAGATTTATTGACTTATTCCAGAGTGAATAGTGGGAAAAACGAAGTAATGGATATCAATCCAAAGGATTCCTTATCCGTGGTTATCAATAGTCTTAATCAGCGAATTTTTGAGACAGATGCTCAAATAGAAATCAAGGAATTACCAGAAAAAATAGTTGGCAATCCTACAAAAATTAAGCAATTGTTTCAAAATTTAATTGCGAATGCTATCAAATTCCAAAATCCGGAATTAAACCCCGTAATTATTGTAACCGGACGGGAAGAAAAAGACCAATGGGTTTTTAGTATTTCAGATAATGGTATCGGCATTAAAGAAGAATATTATCAAAAAGTATTCGGTATTTTCACAAAACTACATCATAAGTCTGTCTATCCCGGCTCCGGCATTGGCCTTTCGGTTTGTCAACGAATCGTCGAACAACACGACGGCGAAATCTGGGTAGATTCTATTTTTGGTAAAGGAACAAACTTCCATTTTAGTATTGCCAAAAGTCATTGCAGAACCTAGTATATTTTTCTATCAATAATGCTAATACTAAGCTGTAATCGATAATACTTTTCTAAGCGCTTTTAAATAAGCGGAGTTGGCTTCAGGCGTACCGATGGTTACCCGTATACATCCGGGCGCACCAAAATTTTCAACAGGTCTGACCATAATACCTTCTTCTAACATAGCTGGGACAAATTCGGAGGAATCCATCTCTGGTTTTATCAAAATAAAATTCGATTGAGATTTCCAATAAGGAACACCTAAGGCATCCAACTCCACATAGATTTTTTTCCGTTCTGATTGGATCATCGCCACGGTTTCCTGAACAAAGTCCTCATCCGAAAGTGCTGCGATACCTGCTTCAAGAGAAAGTTGGTTCAATAAAAAAGGTCGATTATATTTTAGCAGATATGCTGCGATCTCTGGTGTGGAATATCCATAACCAATTCGAAGAGCTGCCAATCCATATGTTTTTGAAAAGCTATTCACCGCAATGATCTGATGCCCTTTTTTGACGTATTCCATCGCCGTTACAAAATCCGGCGCATCGGCAAATCTATAGTACACTTCATCCAATACGACTACAAGATGTTTAGGTACTTGATCTAATAATGCTTCCAAATCCGCTCGTGGTATATAAGATCCTGTCGGATTGTTCGGACTGGTCAGAAAGATCACGCGGGTTTTATCTGTAATGGCATTTAAAATCCCATCAACATCCAACCGAAAATCTGGCGCCAATAATGGGACATCTTTAATGGAGGCACCTTGCCAGCCTGAAAACATATTGTAAATACCAAAAGCGGGATTACAAATAATCGCTTCTAAATCTTCTCCCAAAAAACCACGAATAATAAAATCTAAAATTTCACTGCCACTGTTTCCTGTAAAAAATTGTCCAGCGGGAATTTCGTGTTGGTAAAAATCGGCGAGTGCCGTTTGTAACCGAGCGCCATTGCGGTCTGGATATAAGTGAAATTTATCGGCGGCTTTTCTTACCGCAGCGAGGGCTTTAGGCGAGGGTCCAAAGGGATGTTCATTGGAAGAGAGTTTATATATTTTTTGGTCCGTGCCCAATTCGGCCAGTGTTTTACCACCTTTATAGGTCCCTCCAGCTTGAAGATAAGGTTTGAATAATCGGTTCATCAATAATTTAATTTAGTACACAGTCTATTTAGTAGGCCTGCGCTAAAAATAAATTTTAACACAGGCACTTATTTGGTTAAAGTAACAATAAAAATTGTTCAATAGTAATTACAGCGTTCCTCTTAACTCCTGCTCCCGTTCAATGGCTTCGAATAAGGCTTTAAAATTTCCTTTTCCAAAAGAAGTAGCTCCTTTTCGCTGAATAATTTCGAAGAACATCGTCGGACGCGGATTAACTGGCTTTGTGAATATTTGTAATAAATATCCTTCATCATCGCGATCCACCAAGATTCCTAATTCAGCGAGTGGCGCAATGTCTTCGTCAATGGTTCCGACTCGATCGAGTACTTGCTCATAATAGGTATGTGGCACTCGGAGAAACTCAACTCCACGGTCTCGCAATTTGGTTACCGTATCAATAATATTATCGGTAGCAACTGCAATATGTTGTACGCCTTCTCCTTCGTAAAACTCTAGGTATTCGTCTACCTGAGATTTTTTCTTACCGGGAGCGGGTTCATTAATTGGAAATTTAATACGACCATTGTTATTACTCATCACCTTACTCATCAATGCGGTGTACTCCGTAGAAATATCTTTATCATCAAATGACATAATTTGCTTAAAGCCCATCACATCGCGATAAAAATCAACCCAGTAATTCATGCGTCCCAACTCTACATTACCCACCATATGATCGACGAATTTCAAGCCTACTGAATCTGTTTCGTAACGTGGATTCCAAGCCTGATAACCGGGTAGGAAAATACCGTTATAATCTTTCCGTTCTACAAAAATATGAGCTACTTCTCCATAACTAAAAATACCTGATCGAACAACTTGACCGTCCTTATCTTTCTCTGTTACAGGTTCCATATAAGAGGTAGCACCGCGTTTCATCGCTTCTTCGTAAGCCCGAGTTGCATCATCTACCCAAAGTGCCGTAACCTTTACACCATCTCCATGCTGATCGATATGTCGACCAATGTCCGTTCCACTTTGTAGAGGACTCGTAAATACCAACCGAATTTTATCCTGCACGACTACATAGGATTCTCGGTCCCGCAATCCTGTTTCTAATCCCGCGTAAGCGAGCGATTTAAAACCAAAAGCCGACTTATAATAGTAGGCTGCTTGACGAGCATTACTTACGTATAATTCAAGGTAATCTGTGCCGTTTAAGGGCATAAAGTCCTCTAGCGTTGACGTAGAAGGGCTGGTATTTAATTCCATTAGTAAAAGATTATATTTGGTTAGAAATAGTTGTCATGACAAATATAAAGAAAATACGATAAAAAATCTAATAGAATCGGAGGATAAAATTAAAGATTAAGATAAGATAAGAGAGTGATTATATGGGGGAGGATTATCCGATCACGTCTTCTTCGTAGTTCTCATAAAGTTGATTCATGATACGAACAAAAACTTTATACTCTTCTTCCGAGATATTTTCCCAGCCGAGTTTACGTAAGTGGGTGACTTTAGGTACGAGTATTTCGACAATATTTTTACCTTCAGAGGTAAGGAAGATTTTGTAGCTACGGCGATCATGTTCAGAGCGGGAGCGTTTCGTCCATCCTTTTTTACAAAGTAGGTCAATAATACGAGAAACGGTCGGCGCATTTTTGTAAGTTCCGTTGGCCAGTTTATTTTGGGAGATACCATTGGTTTGGTAGAGCTTATCGAGTAAGGCCCATTGTTCAGGAGTTATATCAATACCTGCGTCTTTAAAGGTTTGAATATACCTTTGTTTAATCTTTCGCAGCGTTCTCTCAATCAGCGTACCAAAGCTATTCGTTAATATAAAGGACGACATAAATTCATTAATTTTAAAGAAAAAATGGGTTAAGAGCCAATCGGCCCTAGTTCTACGCCTTCGGAATAAGCAACTTTGATATTATTTTTATTAAATCCATCTTTTATTTTCTCATAGGCCGCAAAAGTAACTTCCCAGTAGTGTTCTGGTCTTATATAAGGACGTACGGCGACCACAATATTATGACTATCATAGGATTCGATACCGATCTCAGGTTCAGGATATTCCAGTATTTGGGGAATTCCGCGCAAGGATTCTCTAATAATTTCTTTTACCTTTGGAAAGCTTTCCGCATAAGGCATGGTCACCTGTAATTCGAGCCGAATGTGTTCTTTCATAGAAAAATTGGTGATGACTCCTTCCATTACCTGCCCATTAGGAATAATAAGCGTTTTCTGCCCTGGCGAAGTCATAGTGGTGTTAAAGATTTGAATGGATTCAATCTGACCAAATTTATCTTGAATTTCAACCCAATCTCC